>PCCU01000034.1 GCA_002732015.1 Candidatus Pelagibacterales bacterium | reverse complement strand
GGTAATCTAAAAATCATTAAATCAGAAAATGATACAATTACCAAAAATATAGTAATAAAACAGAGAAAATATAAAATACAAAAAATAAATAATTTAGAAAAAAGCAAGGTTACGCCACCTGAAAAGTTTTATAAAAGAATTAAAGAAGAAGGATTTAAAATAAAAAAAGCTAAATCATTTGAGATAAAAAAATCATATTATCATGCAGGTTTTCAAATGCCTACTCAAGGAATTATTACTGGAGTATATGGAAGCCAAAGAATTTTAAACGGAATACCTAAAAGACCTCACTATGGAATAGATATAGCGAACAAACTTGGAACACCTATATTATCTCCTAGTGATGGAGTTATTGTGTTAGTGGAAAAAAATTTGTACTTCTCGGGAGGAACTATCATAATTTCTCATGGGCGAGGCTTTACATCCTCTCTCCTCCATTTAAAGGATATATTAGTTGAAGAACAAAGCATCATTAAAAAAGGAGAGGTCATTGGATTAATGGGTGATACTGGAAGAGCGACAGGGTCTCATTTAGATTGGAGGATGGAAATAAGGGGAGTGAGGGTTGACCCTTACCTTTTAGTTGAAAAATAACTAAATACTTTTTTTTTGATATAAACTTTTTCTCCACCTTCTATGAATCCAAAGCCATTGTTCAGGGTTTTCTTTTATCCAAGAGCTTAAATGATTGTTTATTTGTTTTAGAATATATTTTACTTTATGCTTATGTTGTAAATTCTGATTTCTATAAGAAATTTTTTCAAAAAAAGTTATTTTATGACCATTATTATCTGTTCTCTGCAACCTTACAGGTATGATATCAAGGTCCATCCTTATAGCTAGTTCAGCTATTGCAGGAGCAGTTTTAGATGGTTTGCCTAAAAAATTGATATTTATGCCCTCATTTAACTTTTGATCCATTAGCAAGGCCAATCCTTTTCCTTTTCTTAACCATAAAAATGATTTTTTTGCTCCTAAATCTCCTTTTGGAACATATGTAGTTTTTTTATTTCTATATTTTTGAATAAGCCTATCTATATAAACATTATTTGATTTTCTGTAAATGCCCATTAAATCGGTATTAAGTTTATTAATAATATAAGGCCCAATTTCCCAATTACCGAAATGTGCTGAGAAAAATATTATACCTTTATTATTTTTCTTATTTTTTAAAACTATTGATTTAGCGTAGTTAAATCCTTCAACCTTAGTGTTTTTGCAATTGATAGGGTCGTAATTATGTAAAAATGAAAATTCTCCTATATTTTTTCCTAGATTTTCCCACATTTTTATGCATATTTTATCAATTTCATTTTTTTTTATGTAAGGCCATATATATTTTAAGTTTATTTGGGCTATATCATTAAATTTAGTTTTAGGACCTATTAACTTAAATAAGTAACTACAAAAAAGCATAGCTTTTTTTTTTCCTATAATTTTAAAAAATATAATTATTAAATTTATAAATATTATTATAAAGGTATTAAATACTGGAGTTAACATTTTTTTTAACTTTCTGAATAAACAAATTATAAAATGCTTCTTGATTAAATTGGATTATTAAAGGCATAGGTAAAATTTTATTTTGAAATTTTTTTGGTACTTTTACATAATCTTTTTCTGTAGTAATTACCAACAACTTTAATTTCTCTGATATCAAAATTATTTTCTCAAAATCTTTTCTTTTATACCTATAATGATCTGAGAATTCAAATTTTTTTATTAAATTAAATCCATATTTAATTATAGAGTTAAAAAAGTTTTCGGGGTGAGCAATTCCAGTGAAGGCTAGAATATTTTTATTTTTAATATTTTTTATAAAATTTTTGTTATATAACATTTTTACAAAAGTGATTGGTTTGGAGCAATTCAGTATAGCTGGATCAAGAGAATTTTTTTTTCCATAAAAAAATATACTATCAGCTTTTTTTATTCCATTATAAATTTTTTCTCTTAGAGGCCCTGCAGGTATGATATTTTTATTACCAAATTGTTGCTTTTCGTTAATAGTTAGTATGTTAAAGTCTTTGATAATACTGTAATCTTGATAACCATCGTCTAAAATAATTAAATTAGCACCTTTCTTTATTGCGATCTTAATACCAACTTTTCTGTCTTTTACTAACCATGTTGAGGTAATTCTAGATGTTAAAATTGCTTCATCTCCTACTAAAGCAGGGTCACTTTTTTCATGAACCAGAGTAACTATTTGTTCATTTTTGCTTTTGTATTGTTTTTTAATAATATGAACAACATATTTTTTTTTTAAAAATAATTTTGCAAGTTGAATGGTTAAAGGAGTCTTACCACTGCCTCCTGCTATTATATTTCCTACACAAATTATAGGAACGCTGAACTTTTTTGGTTTGACATATGCTTTTTTTAGATAACTCGCCAATAACCATAAAGAAGTTAAAGGATAAAGTATATATTTTAAAATAGAATTATCTTTGTACCAAAATTTTGGGGTTTTCATTTTTACTTTCTAACGAAATAATTTTTTTAACAATTTCATTTTCTTTTTTTGGAAAACTTTGAGTCACTGAAAAAGCTTTCTTACCAATATCTTTAAGTGTATTTTTATCATTATATAAATCAATTATTATTTTAGATAAGTTATTATTATTTTCTAAAACTCTAATAGCTTTTTCATTTTTAAAAATATTCACAGTATCTCTTATTTTTGAGAAATAGTTTCCAACAATTATACATTTTGACAATTGGGCTGGTTCTATTATATTATGTCCTCCAATGGGTACAAGAGTTCCCCCTAGTATCACTAAATTAGCTAAATAAATTAATGTACCACTTTCACCAAAAGTATCAGCAAGATATACCTGCGTATCTTTTAATGGATATTGTGATATTGACCTCTGTTTATATCTAAAATCATAACTTTTAATAATTTTTATAACTTCGTCGGCTCTTTTTGGATGACGTGGCTGTATTACTAAAATAATATCTTGTATTTTTTTTGTTAATTGTTTAAAGGAGTTAAGTAGAAGTTTTTCTTCTCCTGTATGTGTGCTCAAAGCAACAATAATGAAGGATTTTCGTAAATTTTTTTTTATTTTTTTTACTTGGTTTTCCTTTATATACAGTTTCGAAGAAGAGTTTTTTAAATTATAAACATCATGAACAATAATATTTGCAAATTTAAATAATTTATCTTTTTCTATTTTTGATTGTGCTATAATGATATCAAAACTTTCTAATGCTTTCTTAAAATATTTTTTAAAAATGTACCATCTTTTAAGCGATTTATCTGAAAAGCTTGCTTGAACAAGAACTAAAGGGATATTTCTTCTGCTACAATTATTAATTAAGTTTGGCCATATTTCTGATTCAACAAAAACTACTATATCTGGCTTGTAAATTGTTAAAAATTTTTTTATTGAGAAGTTAAAGTCTATAGGTAAAAATTGATGATAAATTTTATCGGAAAAGTTTTTTTTTACGTAATCTTCTGATAGTAAGGTGCTTGTTGTAATTAAAACTACATATTTTCTATCAAGAAACTCTTGTGCTATTTTTTGAATTGATTTTACTTCACCTACACTACAAGCATGAAACAAAATTAATTTTTTATTTTTTTTGTCTATCTTATTAAAAAAACCTAACTTTTCTAAATATCTATTATGATGTTCTTTACCTAGAGACATTCTAATAAGTAATGTTAAGATAACTATTGGCGAGAATAGATATAAAAAAAAGTTATAAAAAACTAAAAACACTTAAATTCCGGCCAACGTCATCTTTTCAACTAATATAGTAGGGGCATTCATGTTTTCTAATATTTTTAAATCATCAGCCGGCGTTAGTTTTTTTAAAATATCACTAAAATTACCTGCTATGGTAACTTCATTAATAGGAAAAGTAATTTCTCCATTTTCTATCATAAAACCAGCAGCTCCTCTGCTATAATCGCCATTTACTGGATTAAAGCTCATGCCAAGCATCTCTGTAATATATATACCTTTTTTTACAGACCTAATTAAAGCATCAGGTGATGCTTTTCCATTATTTAAAGTTAAATTGTAAGGACTTGAGTTTCCGTTAGGTTTTAACTTTAATTGCCTTGCGCTACGTAATCCTAATAGATAGTTTTTCAAGTATCCATTTTCTATTAAATTTAAATTTTGAGATTTAATTCCTCTTGAGTCAAAAGGCACAGAGCCCAGTCCTCTAAATAACTGTGGCATATTGGAAATTGTAATGTCATCATTACAAATTTTTGTATCTATTTTCTTTAATAGGAAACTAGTACCCCTTGCTATAGATGCACCAGAAATACATGAAGCTAATGATGATAGTAAGCTTTTAGCTATTCGTGGCTCAAATACAACATCAACAACACTACTTTTAATTTTCTTTGAATTTAATCTTGAAGTAGCTCTTTCTCCTGCTTTTTTACCTATTTCTGAAGGATTTTTTAAGTCTTCAAAATGAGTCGTTGCTGAATAATCATAGTCTCTTTGCATATTAGTGTCCCGTCCTGCAATGCCAATGGAGGATATTGTATGGATAGTTTTATTATAAGTTTTAAAAAAATTTTTAGATGATAAAAAAGTAATTTGTGTATGACTAGTACTTGCAGAAGCTCCCTCTGTGTTTGTAACTCCTTTTATACCCAACATATTTTCTTCAGCTTGTATTGCTAGGTCTGTAAGCATTTGTTTATCTACAATTTTTTTATCTTCTAAGTCAAGATCATTAAGGGTAACTGCATAATCATTAGCTTCTGGTAAACCTGAGTAAGGGTCTTCTGGAGATGAGTCTGCCATAAACTTTCCTTTTTCTAATAAAGCTATAACATCTAGGCCCTGAATATTATTTGCACTTAGTGTTGATTGTTTTTTTCCTATTACTACATTTAATGATATACTGCTTGTCTCTGAACTCTCAATATTTTCAAGTTTTATATTTCTACTTTGTACTGATAATACCTTTCTGTTAGATATGGATAGTTCAAAGTCATCAATGCCAACTTTTTTGTAGTTTTTTAATACACTTTCACTAAATTCTTCTATATTATTATTTTTCAAACAACACCTCTGTATAATTAATTGCTATAATATAATTTCGCATTTACAATCATGTAAGATTAATTTTTTTTTCATTGCTTCACAGCCTTCAAGAGCAATTTTATTAGCAGTTTTCTTTTTATATATATTGTGACTGAAACCAACAGCATATTTACTAAAGACCTTATCAATATTATGAGGAATACAAATTGCGCCAGATTTAAAAGTCTCTAAATTATCATAGGAAATGTTATACTCAAATAGGGTATTTTTAAAAATATTTATATAATTACTGTGATTTGCTCCAATATTTGTTTTTACAAAAAGAAATAACACTAATAATTTTATAAAAAATAACATTTTACTATTAAATTTTTAATTTTATGGCTGGGGGACCGGGACTCGAACCTGGACTGACGGGATCAAAACCCGCTGTTCTACCAATTAAACTATCCCCCAATAATAATTATTAATATTGCATTTGTTTAACTTTTGGGCAAGAGTATAAAAAAAAAAATAAAATGAAAAGTATTAATGGAAAAAAAATAGCAGCTTATCTTAATGAAGAACTAAAAGATAAGCTAAAAAGCTTTAGAATTAAGGAAAATATAACTCCTACATTAGTAGTTGTTTTAGTTGGTGAAAATCCAGCGAGTAATATTTATGTTAAAAATAAAAAAATTAAAGCTGATGAAGTGGGAATCAACTCTGTAGTAAAAAAACTAGACTCTGGAGTAACAGAAAAACAGCTTTTAGAAATTATTGATAACTATAATAAAGACAATAATGTTGATGGTATACTGGTTCAACTACCCTTGCCGTCACATATAAATACTGAGAAAATTATAGATGCTATATCATATGAAAAAGATGTGGACGGGTTCAATTCAAAAAATATAGGTTTGCTTGCTCAAGGTCGACCTTATGTAGTTCCTTGCACACCTTTAGGGTGTCTAAAATTATTAAAAACAGAAATAGAGCTAATGGGAGCTAGTGCTTTAGTCATCGGAAGATCTAATATCGTTGGGAGACCCATGTCTTATTTATTAACTAATCATCATGCTACGGTAACCTTGGCCCATTCTAAGACACAAAATTTGAAGCAACTTTGTAAAAGGAATGATATTATAATCGCAGCATCAGGTATACCAAAAATGATAAAAAAAGATTGGGTTAAGGACAAAGCGATAATTATTGATGTAGGTATTAATCAAATAGTAGATGAAGATAATAAAAAAGTTTTAGTAGGTGATGTTGACTATTCAAATGTTTTTTCTAAGGTAAAAGCTATTACTCCTGTCCCAGGCGGAGTAGGGCCAATGACCATACATTGCCTTTTGGAAAATACTCTAAAATTATCTATGCTTAGAAGAAATTTATAGTATGACTTTTGATATTTTTTTCCAATAACCTTGTGTAATCTTTTCAATATTCACCATATAGTTTATAGCATTAATTTTTTTTTTAAAAAGAATAAAAATAGTAGCTCCACTTCCCGTCATTTTTGGAGCAGCTATCATCTCTTCAGTTATAGGGAGGCTGTTTATCATATTTCTAAAAACTATTGAACTATTTTCCGCTGCTTCTTGAAGGTCATTTTTATTATAATTAATATCATTAATTAAATTTTTATAATTGTAGGTATATTTAGGCATAGTTGAAAAAGGTTTAGAAAAACTTTTAAAAATTTCTTTAGTGCTAAAGTTTACACTAGGTTTAATTAATAAAATCCATATATTTTTATTAAAAAGTTTCAATTTTGTTAGTTTATCTCCAAACCCCTCAACTTTTTGATTAAATGAAAAATAACAAGCTGGTATGTCTGCTCCTAATTTACTCAAGTGATTAATTATTTCTTTTTTATTTATTTTTAAATTATACATTTTAAAAATTAATCTAGAAACAGCAGCAGCATTTGCTGATCCTCCACCTAACCCTGCACCCAAAGGAATATTTTTTTCAATTTTAACTTTAAAGTTACTAGGTATTGCGTACTTTCTTTTGAGTAAAAGTATCGCTTTTGTTACTATAGTGTCGCCTCCATTTTTAGAGAGGTCTTTAGAAAATTTACCGCAGGTATTAATAATTAATTTTTTATTTTTTTTAATGAAAACATTATCGTAAAGATCAGGTAAAAAAGTAACAATACTATTTATAGAGTGATAGTTTTTTGTTTCTTTTCCTAATATTCTAAAAGTTAAATTAACTTTTGCTAGTGCCTTTTCTTGCAAGTAATCAGTTTCAACCAAGTTAAATTATAGACCTTTTTTAAGTTTGAACTTAATTTTTTCTTTAAGCTCATCTTCAGGTTTATAAATTAAGGCACGATTCCACTGAAAAACTGCTTCATTTTTGTATCCTGCCCGCCACATCGCATCCCCTAAATGGTCATTTATTATTGGATCATTTGGAACTAAGCTTACAGCTTTTTCTAACTCCATTACTGCTTTTTCATATTCTCCCATTCTATAGTAGGCCCATCCAAGGCTATCTACAAAATAACCATCATTAGGTCTCAATTTAACTGCTTTAGAAATCAGCTTTTTAGCTTCATCAATATTCTTACCGGAGTCTATCCATGAGTATCCTAAATAGTTAAGGGTAAGGGGTTGCTCCGGACTTAACTCTATAGAATATAAGAAATCTTTTTCAGCTAACTGCCATTTATTTGATCTTTCATATGCCATTCCTCTAGAATAGTATAAATACCAATGCTTTTTTTCAATAACTCTTATGGTTGAAATTGCAGCAGAAAAGTATTTTATAGCATTTTTATAGTCTCTTTGAATATGGTATAGTTCACCTAATTTATACAAAACCTCAGTTTTTTGGGGATAGCTTTTTTCCAACTTATGCAAATATTCTGAAGCAAAGTTATATTGCTCAAGGTCTATATAAAATTCAGCAATATTTATTATAGCATTCCAATTTATATAACTATTTAAAGGTATGCTTTTCATATAATCTATTGCTAATTTTTTTTTATTTAAACTATTTAAATTCATGGAAATAAGATATTTAACTAAATCATTTTCCTGATCAAGAAAAAGAGCAGTTTGAGCTAATGCTAAAGAAGTTTCATACATATTTTGTGAATACAAAGTCTGAGCAAGATTATATAAAGCTTCGGAAATTCCTTGCTTTGGTGTAATTAATTTTTTAAATATTTTTTCATTATTTCTTTTAAGATAAATAGAAAAACTATGGTTCGGATATTTTTCTAAAAAGGAAGAAATGTATTTGTCATCTAAATTATTTTTGGAGAATAAATTAAAATAAAAATATAATGTTCGTAGCTTTTCTAAATCAAAAATTTCTAAGTGCTCTTCAAAAGTTTTTTTGGATAGATTTTTTTTCGTGTGATAGTATTGTATAAGACCTAAATGGTGAAAATAAATATTACTTAAAGCAAGCCCTTTTGACTTATATTCATACTTATCTAGAGCAGAAACGCCCTGCTCTAGGGTTGGTGAAAGCCATCCTTTAAGTATAGGAACCATTTTATCTGTTATAAGAAAAGATTTGCTATTATTTAAGTGTTCCAATGCTTTTTTAAAGTTATTATTATTTATTTCATTTATAAAAATTAAAAAATTTGAAATAACAGAATCATCTGGTTTTTTTCCAAATTGTATTTCATATTTTTTTATAGTAGATATGGCAGTTTCAATATTACCACTAATAACGAGTGACATAAGAGAAAGGTTGTAAACTTCTTTATTTTTAGGGTTAATAGTATGTGCATAATTAAAAAATTCTGCTGAGAGTGAAGAGTCATTATTATAATTAGCTATTTGTCCTGATAATATAGAACCAAAGTAAGATTTATGATAATTAACGGCTTGCAACTTTTTTTCAAAAAAGCTTACAGAGATAATTATTAAAGTAATATATAAAAAATTATTCATTTTTAATGAAAACACTTTACTTACCATAAAATAAAATTATTATACATTATATCAAAAAAGTAAATGAAGAGGTAATATGGCTTTAAATAAAAATAACCCTAACGCTAGAGGAGCTAAACAACAAGATAAAACATATAATGGTAAAGTAATAAAACCTGTTTTGTACATAGGGACTTGGGTAGGAGATGGAAGGTATATGGCTGCTCAAACAGAGGATGGAAAAATTATAAAAGATCCTAAAGGAAAGCCTATACCTTATTCAGCATTCTAAATTGGATAAAAAAAATATATTATTGCATAGTTTGCTAAATTGGCACTATTGTAACAATGTAAGAAGTTTTTTTCCTTTTCAAAAAGAGGAACTTTCTTTTTCTAAAATAGAAAAAAAAGATAATCCTAGTGAAAATTTAAATGTGATAGAAAATACGGTTAATAACAATCAAATCAAAAAAGTAATTATAAATGCTAATAATTTAGATTCTTTAAAATGTGAGTTAGAAAGCTTTGATGGGTGCGCCCTTAAAAAAACTGCTACTAATTTAGTGTTTGCAGATGGAAACAGCAAAGCTAAAGTTATGGTAGTGGGTGAAGCTCCTGGAGAAGAAGAAGATAAAATAGGAAAACCATTTAAAGGTCAAGCCGGAAAACTACTAGACAAAATGTTGAATTCAATAGGGCAAAATAGAGAAAATACTTATATTACTAATTTAATATTTTGGAGACCTCCGGGGAATAGAAATCCAACTTTAGAGGAAATTAATATTTGTCTTCCATATGTATTAAAACACATAGAGATAATTAATCCAAAAATTTTGATACTAGCTGGAGCAATTGCTACTAAAGCTATTTTAAATGAAAATAATAAAGGTATTATCCAACTAAGGGGTAAATGGCAGAATTTGTCTTTAAGTAAATCTATAAATATAAAAACTATGCCTATATTTCATCCAGCATTTTTATTAAGACAACCGTCTAGGAAAAGAGAAGCTTGGGAAGATTTAAAAAAAATTAAGCTAGAAATAGATTTAATTACTTGATATAGTAATTTAAATTTGTTGTAATACTATATTTAGTATAATTATAACTTTAAATATGAAAAAACTTTTTCCCTTACTTATAATTTTGCTTTTTATTAGTAATTACAAATTTACAATAGCAAATAAAAATCCTAGTTCAAATAATAGCTCTAACTTTATAGTTCCAAAAATATTAGGCGAGACAGATAAAAAATTATATCTAGAAATTAATAAGCTACAAATTTCTGGAAATTGGGAAGAATCTTATAAAAAAATTAAACTTTTAAATAATAAAATTTTATTAGGATATTTAGAGTACGATAAATTAATGCATCCTAATAAGTATAGGTCCTCTTATAATGAGTTATCAAATTGGTTGCAGACTTACGTTGACTTTCCTGTAGTAATGCAAAGAAGAGTTTATAGTTTAATGATAAGAAGAAAGTCTCAGCAAAGCTCAAGTGAAACTTTACAAAAACCAAAATACGGAAATTATTTAAGAGGATATGGAGAGAATAGAAAATATACCACTTCTATTCACAAAGTAAAAAACTCGAGAAAGCGTTTTAATATTCCAAAAAAAGTTTCAAACTTAATAGTAGATCAGCAATTTAATGAATTATTTAAATATTATCAAAATAATAAAATTCAACAACCTGATATTGCATTTTTTTTACAAAAAGATGCTGAAAAAAAATATTATAGTGGTTTTCTTAAAGAAGCTTTAAAAACATATCAATTTTTAGATAATAAAATAAATACTGTAGCACCAGAATATTACTTTAAGGCAGGTTTGACTGCATTTAGATTACATGATATTAATCAGGCAAAAAAATATTTTACAAAATGTAGTAACTTAATCTTAAGTTTATCAAACAAATATTCTCCAAATATAAGAGCAGCATGTTATTATTGGACAGCTAAAGTGAATTCTTCTGAAAAAAGAAGAGAAGACTTTTATCTGAAGGCATCAAAGTTTGATAGAACTATGTATGGACAGCTAGCTTTAGAAAAGCTAAATAAAAAAGAAAAATTTGTGTGGGAAAAACCAAAAATTGAAAAATTAACTTATCAAAATAGCAATATTTTGAGTCTTAATGTTTTTCAAAGGTTAATAGCTTTATCAGAGTTAAATTTTTATGATAAAGCGGATTTAGAAATGAGAAATTTATATTCAAAATTAAATAGAAAGAATACTAGGCTTTTACTTCATTTAAGTGAAAAATTAGATTTGGCCGCGGTTCAAATTAGGTTAGCAGAAACTTTTTATAATATAGACGATGTTTTATATATTAGAGGAATGTATCCAACACCCGACTGGCCTATGGCAGAAGGCTTTTTATTTGATAGAGCATTTATTTATGCTCTAATTAGAAGAGAGTCAGCTTTTAATTTGAAGGCAAAAAGTTCCAAAGGTGCAAGAGGTTTAATGCAACTAATGCCAAGAACGGCAAGCAAAATAAAAAAAGATCACAGATTAAGGTATGGAAATAAGCACCAATTATATTCTTTAGATCTTAACCTTGAGTTAGGACAAAAATTACTAAAGGAACTAGTTGAAAATCCAATTACAAAAAACCAAGTTTTAAATACTTTAATAGCTTACAATGCAGGGATAACAAGAGTAAAAAAATGGAATAAGACTATCAATGAAAATGATCCGTTGGCTTTTATAGAAAGTATACCAATTAAAGAGACTAGAATGTTTGTAAAAGCCATTCTTACAGATTTTTGGATATATAGAGATAAACTAGGCCAAAATAAACCTACAAGAAGTATGCTTGCCAGTGATAAGTGGCCTGTATTTTCTTATCAAGATTTCAAAATTGCCAGAGATGCAAAGCTTAGATAATAAAAGAGAGTTTAAACCAGTAAATGTTGCTATTTTAACAGTATCAGATAGTAGAACTAAGGAGACTGATAAATCTGGAGATTATCTAGTTAATAGTGTTTTAAAAGAAGGTCATCATTGCGATTCTAAAAAAATAGTAAAAGACGATGTAAATACAATCCTAAAGGAGCTTAACACCTGGTTAAATAATAAATCAATAGATGTCATCATTATTACTGGCGGTACAGGAATTACTGGACGAGATGTTACTCCAGAAGCTTTAAATAAGGTAAAAGAAAAAGATATACCAGGTTTTGGAGAAATTTTTAGATATATTAGTTATAAAAAAATAGGAACTTCTAGCATACAATCTCGAGCTTCTGCTTGTATAGCAAAAAATACTTTCGTTTTTAGTTTGCCAGGCTCTCCAGGTGCATGTAAAGACGCATGGGAAAGTATAATTAAAGCTCAATTAGATAACAGAAATAGGCCTTGCAATCTGGTAGAGCTAATGCCTAGATTATCTGAAAAATAATTTACTTATTTTTATAACTTATAAACGCTTTTAATAGCATATGAGGTACAGTTAAAGAAGCCAATCCAATAAAGGTAATTTTTAATAGTTTATCCTCTATTGTTCCTGTTAAAAAAATTTTAAATATTATTATAGATAAAATTAAAGTTAGTAATAAATTAATAAATATCACTTTTTTATGTAAAGAATTATTTTTAGGAAATAGAAACTTTTTGCTTTCTTTAAAGTTTTTTATACTGTGAAAGAAACAAAAGTAACATAGAAAATAAATCAATGGGTTTAATAGAAAAGCAGTAAGTGCTATTGTTATAATATTCATTACAATTTTATTATTTTTAATATTATAAAATAAAATTAATAAAAGCATGGGAATAATTACATAGTTCATGTAGTAGAAAAATATGCTTAAGTAGATTACTTGATTAGTCTTAGTTAAAGAAAAAAAAATCAATGTAACTTCCTCTCTATGAAAAAAAACCGTAAGACTAATAAGTGAAGCAGCTAGTGTAACCCTCTGTAGGAAATTAATTTTATTTTTCCAATCTTCAGAGAAATGAAAAATAGAAATTAATAAAAATGTAAATAGAGAAAGAACTGGAAAGAAAAACCATAAAAGAAAGGTAATAATAGCTATCAATACATATATAAAATTAAATTTAATAAAACTTAAAAAATTATTATATAAATTATTTTTTTTTGCCAATAATGTATCTAAAGCGCCATGGGGTAATCCAAAAAAAATAATAAAAAAAATAAGCACAATTACCATATTCTTATTGCTAACATAATCCTTGAAAAGAAAATTTAGAAATATTGCGGCTAAGGAAAAATATAAGTACAAATAACTATCTGAAAAAAATTTACTTTTCATTTTTTTCAAATTTGAATACTAAAGTTTTTAAAAAAATTCTTTTTGGCATTGAATATATAATTTTAATATAATCGAAATTTCTTGCATTACCATTCATAAATCTGATAAACGAATCTGTGGGTATCCTTTTGAGAAATGTAAAAAAAATGTAAGGGGCGATATTTAGATTTTTTATTAATATTTTTAAAAAAAGCATATCTAGTTTTTTAATAATAACTTTTTCTTTTTGATGGGAAGTAAGTGGTTTGTTGTTTTTCAGCAGGTTTGCACATTCTATTGCCCATTTTTGGATTCTAAGAAAAGCATAACCAGATGATGGTCTAACTGCGCCCCCTAAAGTACCTGCATAAAAATAATTTTTCTTATTTGTTCTAAGGTTTTCTTTTATGAAGCCCATTGGAATTACACCATATTCTTTTCTTATCACTTTATAATTTTGAAAGTTATTAGCTTTAATAGTGCTATTTAGCATAGATTGTAAGGTATTAACTGATATAGAATTTTTAGAAAATGAAGTTATTTCAATTAAAAATTTATTTAAACCCATAGGGAGTATATAGTCGAAAAAAAAGTTATTATGCTTTACCCTCATATTATCCATAATTTTCGCAAAATTAAAATTCGACTTATATTTATTTACTTTTATTTCGTAACCTAGAAAAGATTGAAATAGAAAAGGATGTTTTAGATAGATATTTTGCTTAGGTCTGGTATCTATTATATTTTTTGCAAAATACTTTTTTTTATTTGTACAAACTAAATATTTTTTTTTCTTACTAATTATTTTTATTACTTTCTCTCCTAAATTTAGACTAATGTTAGTAGAATTTTTTATTTTCTTCACCGATTTATCATAAAATTCAATACTCCTAATATATTTATAATAATATTTATTTGAACGATGTTTAATTATTGTTCCTTTAAGACTGAAGGAGAAGCTTTTCCAAGATTTAGATATTAAGTTTTTCAGGTTATCATCTTTTTCTAACCAGAAACACCAACTTTTATCATCAGTATATTTTTTTCTGCTTTCTAATATTAAAAAAGAATATCCATCAATATTATTATCAATAATCTGGTTTGCTAACGACAATGCTGAACAACCTCCGCCTAATACAATGTAGTCAACTTGCTGGTTTTTCATTTTTCTTTATTTCAAACCAAAATGGTTTTAATGTGTTTATGTAGATCCTCATTATGCCTATAAGTTTTTTTGTGTATTTTAAAATTAAATAAAAATAAAATCATACATTTTAACACGCATAAAATTTTTTCTCGGAAAGAAACTTTTTCTCTATCATATAAATTAGAATAGTTTTTACTCAAAATTTTTATTCCTATTTTTCTATAGACTATAAGAGCTAAAAGAATAGCAAATCTATTTCTAAAAGATATAAATGCTAATCCTTTAAAAGCACTTTTATAATATGTTTCAGCAAGCTGTAGCAGGTCTTTTGTAGAACTTTGTAATTTTTTTATACTATTTTTATTTAATTTTTTTATTTCATTTATATTTAGTTTGTACCAAGTGTGAGGAATATAAATTCTATTAATTTTAGAGTCCTCTATTATATCTCTTGCTATATTAGTCAGCTGGAAAGCAATACCTAAGTCTATTGCATATTTTTGAGCAATCTTTTCTTTAATATTAAGAATTTGAGACATCATAAGCCCCACTGTTCCTGCGACTGCATAAGAGTAAGAAATTAGCTCCTTAGTATTTTTTATTCTAACTTTTTGTGAAACATCCTGATTAACTCCGTCTATAAGTTCCAAGAGATGATTTTTATTTATAATATTTTTAGAAATTAAAATCTTAATTTTTGATAGTTTGTGATTTTTATTACTGATATCAAGTTCTTTTTTGAGTTTTATTAACTTAAGTTTTTTAAACTTATTATCTTTATCCGCAATATCATCAACATATCTACAGAATTCATATAATATAGTAATATTTCTAAAAATATTTTTATTAAGAAATAAACCAGCAAAAAAGAAACTTTTGCTATTAGTTTTAAAAATATTTTTGGCAGAAACTTTTATAACAGACTCTCCAAAACTCTTGCAGAACTAAGAACTCCTGGTAGCCCTGCTCCCGGATGCGTACCTGCGCCCACTAAAAATAGGTTTTTTAAAACCTCAGATTTGTTATGAAATCTAAACCATGCAGATTGGGTAAAAAAAGGTGCTAAAGAAAAACCTGCCCCTTTATCAGATAAATAGTTTTCTTTAAAGTCAAGAGGTGTCATATAAAAGTCTTGTACTATTTCTTTTTGTAATCCTGGCATTAATCTTTTCTCTAAAACTTTTAATACATGGTTTTTAAATTCATTTGCTTCTTTTTGCCAGCATATACTTTTAGATATCAAATTAGGAACGGGAACTAATGCATAGAAACTATCACAGCCTTTAGGAGCAAAACTAGCATCTGTTGCAGTAGGTCTGTGAAGATAAATAGATATATCTTTTGGTAATTCGTATTTTCTAAAAATTTTTTCTAATAACTCAAAATATTCTTTTCCGAATATTATGGTATGGTGTTTTATTTTATTAAATTTTTTCTTAGTACCAAAAAACAAGACAAATAATCCCATAGAATGTCTAGCATATTTTTTTTTATATTTTAAACTAAAATTATTATTCTTGTATATTATCTTTTTGTAAAGATGAAGGGGATCTAAATTAGAAATAAAAATATCAGCTTTTCTTACTTTTCCTGCATGGTCAATAATTGAGTTAACTTTTTTATTTTTTAAAATAAATTTTTCAATGGTAGTGTTAAGTGTTATTTTTACGCCAATTTCAACCATTAGCTTAGAGAGAGCTTTTACTAGGTTTCCGGTTCCACCCATAGCAAAATAAACACCATGAGCTCTTTCTAAGTAATGAATCAAAGAATATATACAAGTGGTATCAAATGGATTACCTCCTACTAACAAGGGCTGAATAGAAAATGCTCTTCTCAATTTTTCATTACCTAAATATCTGCTAGTAAATTTATATACACTTTCATAAGACCTAAACTTTAAAAGAAAAGGTATTTGTTTAATCATAGTAGATAACTTATGAAAAGGTTGATGTGCTAATTTGCAAAATGCTAAGTCATAAATATTTTTTGATTTTTCCAACAATTTTAAGTAATTTTG
>PCCU01000033.1 GCA_002732015.1 Candidatus Pelagibacterales bacterium | reverse complement strand
GAAGTAATTACTACAGGCAAATTTGTCTCTAAGCTTTCTAGTCCTCCGTCAATCTCTCTTGTCACTAGAGCTTTTTCATCTTTTATTTCTACTTTTGAAGCAAAAGTTGCCTGAGGCCATTTTAATATTGCTGCTAGCTTTTGACCAGTTTGGTTAAAGTCATCATCAATAGCTTGCTTTCCTAATAAAGCTATTTTTATTTCTTCCTTTCTACAAAGTTCTGCAAGGATTTTTGCAATTCCTAGTGGTTCAAGTTCTAATTCAGTTGAAACATGAATGCCTCTATCGCCTCCTATAGCTAACGCAGCTCTTATAGTTTCCTTTACATTATCGTTTCCAATAGAAACAACCAGAACTTCTGTTACAATTCCTTTTTCTTTTAACCTAACGGCCTCTTCCAAAGCTATTTCATCAAATGGATTAATAGACATTTTAACATTGTCTTTTTCAACACCAGAGCCATCATCTTTAACTCGTATTTTCACGTTATAGTCTATGACTCTTTTAACTGCTACCAAAGCTTTCATACAATCTCAAAATTTAGATTATTACAATATAATACAATAATTATATATAGATGTATTAATAGTTGTAAAGTTAAATAAATACTTAATTCTCTAACTAAGAACTCAAAAAACCAAAAATTATTACAATTAGTAAAATGGCAATAGCCTGAAATAAAACTCTCATCCTCATCAATTTTTGAGACCAATTTCTGTTAAAAGCATCACCTCTTGCCATAGCCAAAACTCCTAAAGCAAGCACAATAAAAACAGCAATTGAAAAAAATATTATTGCGTAATTTAAAAATATCTCCATCATTTAAATATAAATTATGTATTATTATTAGAAAAGAAAAATTATTTAAATGTTTAGTCAAATAGAATTACAAGGACCGACCAATGAGTCAAACAGTGAAACAGAACAGTTAGTATTTTTTTTACATGGCTGGGGTTCTGATGGAAATGATCTAATACAAATTTCTCACCATTGGAAAAAAGAAATACATAAAACAACTTTTATAGCACCAAATGGACCAGACTTATGTCCTCAAAACCCAAGTGGAAGGCAATGGTTTGATATTCTTACTGAAAATAATATGAAAATGTATCAAGAATTGCAAAACTCCTTTACTTTGTTAGATAAATATATTGATAACCAATTAAGTAGATATAGTCTTGGAAAAAAAGATTTTTTTTTAGTAGGCTTTAGTCAAGGAACTATGCTCTCATTATATGCTTCTTTAAGAAGAGCGTGTAAAGGCGTAATAGGATATTCAGGTGCTTTTTTAGAAGGAGATTTACCAGATAGAGTAATTAAAAATGATATTTTATTAATACACGGTCAATTAGATGCTGTTGTTCCAGTTGATAGAATGAAAAAGGCAGAAAAAAAACTAGTTAATTTTAGTAAAAAATTAGAAATAAAAGTATATGAAAAATTAGAACATTCTATTAATGAGGAAGGATTAATACTAGGGTGTGATTTTATAAAAAAAAGATTTTGATGATGATTATTAGTCTTGTAACATTAAAAAATATCTAATAATATTTATTATGAGAGCAAATTTACAAAGTAGCCCTTGTTTGGTTCTTAATGCTGACTATCAGCCTTTAAGTTACTTTCCTCTTTCATTATGGGGATGGCAGGAAACAATAAAAGCTGTTTTCCTCGAACGAGTGAATATAGTTGCTGAGTATGATATTTCTGTAAAGTCTACCTCTTTTTCAATGAAGCTACCTAGCGTAATTTCTTTAAAAAAATTTATTCCAGTTAAAAAAAATGTTCCTTTTACCAGATTTAACTTATTTTTGAGAGATGGATTTAGATGCCAATACTGCAATACAAAACACAAAGCATCCGAATTAACTTTTGACCATGTTATTTCAAGATCTAGAGGAGGTTTATCTAATTGGGAAAATGTAGTTTCAGCATGCTTTAAATGTAACAATAAAAAAGGAAGTCTTTCATGTAGTGAGGCAAAAATGAAATTAGTGAAAGAACCAAAGAAGCCTTCTCAGTATGATCTTAAAGAAAAAGGAAAGCTTTTTCCTCCTAACTATCTTCATCATACATGGACTGACTTTTTGTACTGGGACACTGTTCTTGATAAGAGTTAATCAGTGAATGTTATATTCATTTTCAAAATATAGTTTATTTTGTTTACCTGTAACAGTTGTTTCACTTTTTATAATTTTACTTTTAAGAATATATTTAATTACCATAACAGACATTCCTCTACATTTTGATGAGGCACAATATTGGAGTTGGTCACAAGATCTTAAATGGGGATATTTTTCAAAGCCTCCTTTATTAGCTTGGATTATAGGTTTAAGCAATTATTTATGTGGAAGCACTGAGAACTGCATAAGATTACCTGTCCCAATTTTATATTTTACAGCCACAATATTTGTTTTTTTATCTACCAGAATATTAACTAACAATGAAGTTGCTTCATCATTTTCAGCAATTACCTTTAATTTGATGCCTGGCATTACTTTTTCATCATTTATAACTACTACAGATGTACCTTTAATCTTTTTTTCTTCTGCGTTTGCTTATGTATTATTGATAATTTATAAAAAAGAAAATCCTTCATATTCTTATTTTTTTCTTTTAAGTACCATTTTTTTGCTGGGCTTCCTGAGCAAATATGCAATGGCTTATTTATTAATTTCTTCGCTTATATCAATAATTTATTTTAAAGAAGTAAGAAAAAAAATATTGAAATTTAGAGGTTTTATTTTTATTTTGACTTTTTTTATATTGATCTTACCACATTTTTATTGGAATTTTAAAAATGGATTTGTAACTTTTAATCACACGGTGCAAAATGCTAATGTTGGCACAGTTAATCTTAATCTTAAAGAACCTTTTTTTTTTATTTTAGCCCAGTTTTTTTTGTTTGGTTTATATCCTTTTTATTTAATTTTACAAAATATTCCAAAATATAAAAAATTAAATAATGAAAGCAAAATATTACTTATTTATTTTTTAACGCCTATCATAATTATTTCGATATTATCCATATTTTCTAGGGCAAATGCTAATTGGGCTGCGGTGGGATTTCCTTTTGGATTCATTTTTTTAGCAGTTATGCTAAACAGAAAAAATCTGATACTAAAGAAATATTACCTATTCTTATCTCAACTTTTATTAAGCTCAATGATTATCGTAGTAATTTTATTGGGAAAAAATAATAGTTTATTAGACCCGTTTTCGAAACAAAAGCATGCAAAAGAATTGGCTTTATTTGTTTCTAAAGAACTTAACAATATCAAAGATGTTGCCTTTATGGCAGATGATAGAGAAGACTTTGCTTTAATGCTTTACTATGTCAGAGACTTCAAGGGGAAAAGAGCTAAATGGAATGGAGACATCAAGATTGATGATCATTACGAACTAACTACGGATACCAATAATCTTGTTGGATACAATATACTATTTCTTACTAGAACAGCTCCTACTGAAGAAATGATAAAAAGAAGCACGTCCCATAAATTAGTCAAGGAATTAAGTTTTTTTAATAGAAAAAAGATTAAGAAATATAATCTATATTTGCTAATGAATTGGAAAAAAATCTAATAGTTCAAGTAAATAATTTTTTAAACTTTATAAGTATATCACTTAGTCCTTTTTTAAGTTCCAGAAATGAAATCTTAAGTTTATTTTGTTTATTTATAAAATAAAGATTTCTAGCATAAATAAGCAATCCAGCTGATTGCCCTAAAATAAAAACTGGATCTTTTCTATGCACTGCATAAGCTAGCAAAGTTACCCCTCCTAAAATACTAAAAAACCAAAAAGCTAAAGGTATAATGCTTTTTTTGTTAATTTCACTATAGATCCATTGTACTATAAATCTTGCTGAAAAAAATAATTGTCCTAAAAAACCTATAATGAGCCAAGATAAACTAATTTCCATATTTTCCTCTTTTATTTTTAGTGGAGCCACAAATTTCTTTTATTACAATAGAAGAATGCGTTCTTTTTTTTAACCATATTACACCAAATAAATCATAAATTCCAACTAATGCTCTTTGAAAGTTTGAGTATTTTGAAATACCATTTTTTCTCTCTCTATGATTTACATTGATAGAAACTATCTTACCTCCCATTGTTAAAAACAAATAAGGTAAAAATCTATGTAAGTGGTTAAAAAATGGAAGGAATAAAAAGTCTTGTTTTTTAAAAACTTTAAGCGCACAACCTGTATCTGGAACTTTGTCATTTAACAGGACCCTTCTAATAAAAAAAGCAAACCTGGAAGCAAATTTTCTAGCAAAAGTGTCATTTCTTTTTTTTCTATTACCTATTACTAAAAAAAAAGGAATATTATTTCTATAGACGCCAACTAAATCTAAAATATTAGATGGGTCATTTTGTCCATCTCCATCAAGTGTTACTATATAATCATATTTTGAATTAATTATCCCAGTACGCAAACTTAAACTTTGTCCATAGTTTTTTTTGTGAACTATCAATTTTAGGCATGAAATTTTTTTTATTTTTTCTTTTATACTTTTTATCGTTCCATCGGTAGAACCATCATCAACGATTACTATTTCATATATTATTTTCTTATTTAGTGCATTTGTAATTTCATCTACTAAGAAAGCTATATTTTTCTTCTCATTAAGAACTGGTATAATAATAGAAATATTTTTTATTTTATTTTTCATTTATTTTCCATTTCTAAAATTTTTTTTCTAATTTCATTATACTCTTGGGTGCCTTCATTTAACAATCTATTTAAAACTTGAAACATTTTATAAGCTTCTGAAAAGTTTTTTTTTTCATATTCATAGTTTCCTATGATATATAATGCTAGTACGTTTTGTTGTTCAATAGATAGTATATCTCTTAATAGGTTAAACGTTTCTTTGCTGAAGTTTCCACTTTCTAGTAATACTCTTACTTGTGCTTCTGCTTTCATTATATTAATGCTATCAGGATATAATTCTCTTGCTTGTTTATACAATGCCAAAGACTCTTCTAAATAACCTAGAAAAAATTTAGCTTCTGCTAACTCTAGTATTTTTTTTATGCTTTTTGTTGGAGTATCACTAAGTTCTTTTTCTAAATTTATCATTAACTCTCTAACAATTGCAATTTCATTTGCTTCCCTATTTTCTATATTAGTTAGAGTTTGTAATTTTTCTAATGTTGAACTTCCTATCCAATAGTTAGAAAGATTAATATAAAGTGAAGTTGCTATAAGGCAAACTACTATAAGTAGAAAAAATTTTAATTTTTTATTTTTATTTTCTGGCTCTAAAGGCAATACTCCCCTAAAACTAAATAAAATAATTGTAGTAATTAAACTAATGATAATTAATAAATAAAATATCATTTTTCTTTTCTAAAAACCCTAAATTTTCTTAAAGCTAAAAGACTTATAATTAAAAAAGAAAGAAATGGAGCTAACCAAAGAATACTATTCTCAACACTAAAAGTTGGTTTGAATAAAATAAATTCCCCATATCTATTTACTAAAAATAATTTAATTTCACTTTCACTCTTACCACTTAAATACATATCTAATATTATTTCTTTTAGATCTTTTGCTATTTGAGAGTCTGACTCCAACAATGATTGATTTTGACAAACTACACATCTTAATTCTGCAGCTAGCATTCTCATTTTTTCTGTTTCTAACTCAATATTTTTGGTTATACCTAAAATAGAGAATAAAAGAAAAAAAATAATTAGTATTTTTTTTATTAATAACATAACTACAGTTAGCCTAATGTAATATTCCCGAAATTATCTTTTTAAATTCCTGCTTATTTATAGGACCTACATGTTTATATAAAATTTTACTATCCTTGTTAACAAAAAAAGTTTCAGGAACTCCATATAAGCCTAAATTAATTGACTCTTTTCCTGAAAAATCATAAAAAACTTTATCATACGGATTGCCCAACTCTTGTAAAAAGCTTTCTATATTTTTAATACTGTCTTTATATGCAATTCCTATAATTGTATATTCTTTAGAAAAATTTTTTAAAACCTCATGCTCTATTCGACAAGGAGCGCACCAAGAAGCAAAAATATTGATTACTACAAACTTATTGTCAATGAAATTATTTATACTTTCATTACTATCTAGGCTTTTAATTTTAAGATTAGGAAATTTTTTTTCAACTAAAGCAGAGCTCAATGGTTCTAATTCTTTTTTAAACTTAATCTTATTATATAAAAAAACAGAAAAAATTAAAAAAATTATTAAAGGAAAAAATTTAAGTAGTTTCATAATGGAAAATTTATGATTTTTTAAAAATACTTTTTCTATAATCTAGCAAAGAAACTACTCCTCCAAAAGCCATAATAATTGCTCCCATCCAAATTAATACTATATGCGGGTTATGATAAACTCTAATTATTCTATTTCCTGATCCTGCTGGCTGTTCTTGACCCATTACAATATATAAATGACTAAAAAAGTTTCTTTTAATAGCTGCCTCTGTAGAAGGCATCCCCGTATCTAAATAAATTCTTCTTTCAGCATTCATCTTAAATTCATCATTATTTGTTTTTACTAAAAAAGTTCCTGTTTCTGAAATCCAGTTTTCTTTTTTAATTTTTTCTAATTTAGAGAATAATATAGTAAAATTATTTACTTTAATTTTATTATTTAAACTTTCTACTCCCTGATAGTAAGTTTTCATGCCTTCTGATAAAGAAACCCCTAAAATAAATACTGCTACACCTAAATGAGCTAAGTACATGCCATAAATCGATAATCTAATTTTTTTTACCTTATACAAATTTATTTTATAGCTTTTAGACTTATCAGATAATTTATTTAAAAAATCTCCTATTACTGATAATAACACCCAAATTGCAGAAGATACGCCTAACAAAATTAGTAACGGCACCTCATAAATCAAATAATAAATAGAAACTAGAAATATAAAAACTACCATCAGCTGCCAGAATCTTGAATAGAGATAATCTAAATTAGCTGTTTTCCAGCTTAGATTAATGCTTATACCACTTAAAAATATAGCTGGAAAAATAAGGGGAAGAAAAACTATTTTGAAATAAGGTGCCCCAACTGAAATATCTTGCCCTGTAATTATCTCAATAATTAGAGGCCAAATAGTTCCTAATAGAATAGTGGCGGCAGAAGCACATAGGAAGATGTTATTTAATAACAAACCTCCCTCTCTTGAAACTAAATACATACTTTTCTTATTCTCTATTTTTTCTAGCTTTAAAGCATATAAAAACAAAGACCCTGCAGTTACTATAACTAAAAAAATCAAAATAAAAATTCCTCTTGCAGGATCAGATGCAAAGGCGTGCACAGAGGTTAGCAACCCAGACCTAACAATAAAAGTTCCTAATAGGGTTAATGAAAAGGCAAGTATAGATAAAAGAATAGTCCAGCTTTTTAAACCATCTCTTTTTTCTGTTACTTTTACTGAATGCAATAAGGCAGTTGTAAGAAGCCATGGTAATAAGGATACATTTTCAACAGGATCCCAAAACCACCAACCTCCCCAACCTAATTCATAGTATGCCCACCATGAACCTAGGGTTATTCCCAAAGTTAAAAATATCCAAGATAATAAAATCCATGGCTTTACCCATTTTGCCCATTCTCTAGTAACTTCTCCTTGTAGTAGCGCAGCTATTGAAAAAGAAAAAGGAATAGTTAAACCAACATAACCGAGATATAATAACGGCGGATGAAAAGCTAAGCCAGGGTCCTGAAGTACAGGGTTTAAACCTAGACCTTCGCTGGGAACAGGAAAAGTTCTTATAAAAGGGTTTGAGGTAAATATTGTAAAACCAATAAACCCTAAATTTACTAAAGCTAATGTAATCATAATTTTGAAAGCAAAGTTTTTAGGTAAATTTTTTATAAAAAATAAAAAAGTTAATCCGTATAAGGATAAGATTGATAACCACATTAAAAGCGAACCTTCATGGTTTCCCCAAGTTCCAGTGATTTTGTAAATTAGTGGTTTATTTGTGTGTGTATTATTATAAACATTTAATACGCTGAAATCTGAATATATATAATTTATTATCAGAATTGAAAAAGAAAAAACTATTAGAATATATGAAAAAAAAGATAGCCTCCTAACAACATCGAAAAAAGAATATTTTAAATTTAATGATTGAAATTCTACTGAAACTACTAATTGTAATACAAAAAGTAAAAAAGAAATAATTAAAAAAATATGTCCCAGCTCAGGCAACATTTTAATTCCTTATCATCTTTTCTATTTCTGGTGGCATATAATTTTCATCATGTTTTGCTAAAACCTTTTGAGCTAAGAAAATATTTTTTGCTGTATCAATATTACCTTCTGCTACTATACCTTGTCCCTCTCTAAATAGGTCAGGCAATATACCTTTATAGGAAATATTAAGTGAGTTTTTTTCGTCAGTAATAGCAAAAAAAACCTCTAGTCCACCATTATCATAAACTATACTGTTATCTACAACTAAGCCTCCAACTCTAATGGTATCATTTAATTTAACATCTTTATTTAGAATTTCTGTAGGAGAATAAAAGAAGACTATCTTCTCCTCTAGCGCTTTTAAAACAAAAAAAATTGTACTTGCTATTGCAAGTATAAAAATTATTAAAAAATTAAATCTTTTATACTTCAGTTTCATTTTTTTTAATTCTTTTTAATTTACTTCTTAGTGTGATTACTAAAGAAAAAATTAATGTTAATGGAATAAAATATGCTGTCCATATATAAAAACTATGTCCACCCATACTAATAAATTTTAATATTTCTTCTGTCATTTTAATTAATTATTTTATCCTTAGAATAGCCCATTTTTCTTTTTTTTAGATTTATTTCTACTGAAACTAATAATATATAAATAAAAAGAAATAAGAAACCTGTTGCCATCAAAAAAAGAGGTATTAACATCTCATTACTAATAGATACTCCACCTGTTCTTATTATGCTTGCCGGCTGATGAAGAGTATTCCACCAATCAACGGAGAACTTAATTATTGGCAAATTGAAACCTCCTATTAAAGCTAAATATGCAAAGGCGTAGTCACCTTTTGAAGAATGCGAAAATGACTCCTTAATTAGTTTTAAGCCTAAATAAATAAAAAACAATATTAAGAAGGAGGTTAACCTAGCATCCCAAACCCAATACGTTCCCCAAGTAGGCTTTCCCCACAAAGAACCCGTAAAAAGTGCTGAGAATGTAAAAATTACTCCTACAGTAACTGACTCTTTAGCTAATATTAAAAAAAGTGGAAACTTCCAGACCAAAAATACAATACTACTAAAAGAAATAAATGCATAAATCATTAAACTCATCCATGCAGCTGGAACGTGTATATACATTATTCTGACCGTTTCTTTCTGCTGGTAATCTGGTGGTGAAAAAAATAAGGCAAATACTAAGCCAACTAAAATTATAAACAAAGAAAGTAACCCCATAGCCTTTCTCATAGGCCTAGCTATACTTAGAAATCTCACTGGATTTGCATATTTGTGTAAATATCTTAACATACTATTTTAAACTCTCTTGAAGTATCTTTATAGTTATATAGGGTAAAATTACTATACTAATACTAAGAATAGCACATAGTAAATAATATTCAGAATAAGTGCCAGAATTAAAGCTACCGACTGATAGTACGCCAAAAATAATTATAGGCAGGAAAAAGGGAATCGATAAAAAAATTAATAGAGGACCTCTAGTAGAGGCTCCTAAAGTTAATGCAGCTATTGGCATACCTATGAGACTAAATAAGGGAGTTCCAAATAATAAAGAAAAAAATAATCCAAAAATATCATTAAAAGATCCACTTAGAAAAACTAAAAAAATGGGGGACAAAAAAATTATAGGAAATCCCGTAAAGGTCCAGTGACT
Source organism: Candidatus Pelagibacterales bacterium (assembly GCA_002732015.1). Lineage (GTDB taxonomy): Bacteria > Pseudomonadota > Alphaproteobacteria > TMED109 > TMED109 > JAYYAX01. The sequence goes on along the minus strand of PCCU01000033.1, from coordinate 32,232 downwards.
TATAAGTTTGGTAGCTACTATTATTGAAAAGGGTATTTTATTAATTTTATATTGAAGCAATATACCGCTCTGATAATCATCTTTGAAAAGGCTTTCTAATGAGATTAAATTGGCAAATAATACACAAATCCATATTGAAGAAACTGCAGTTTTTTTTAATAAGCCTTCTGAGCTACCTAATGATAAAGGAAAAATCAGCATACATAATAAAAAAAAAGATACCGCAAACCAAGATTTATTTGAGTAAAGCATATAAGCCTTAAACTCTTTTAGTAAAAATAAGAAAAATAATTTAATCAATTTTCACTCTTGTAGTTTTATTTATATCAAAATAATTCAAATTTTGATGTGAAGTTGCTAACACTCCTCCTCCTTGAGAAAGATGTTTCTTTATAATTTTTAATATTATTTGTTTTGTTTTTTCATCTAACCCTGATATCGGCTCATCTAACAACCAAATTTTACTGTTCATCATAATCAATCTCGCAAAAGATAGTTTTTTTTTTTGTCCAAAGGACAGGAGACTAATTGGGGTTTCTATAAAGTCGATTAAATTAAAATATTCTAAAACATCCTGATAGTTTTTAGTATAGTTGTAAATATTTTTCCAAAAAGCAAAAAAATCAAATATAGTTTCATTTTCAAAAAGTGCATTCTTATGACCTACATACCCTAAATTATCTATACCATTTTTAACTAATATATTACCGGTATAATCTAAAACATCAGCAACACATAATAAAAGTGAAGTTTTTCCAGCACCATTTTCTCCATCTACCAAAATAATATTTCCAGGGAAAAGTATAAATGATAATTTTTTAAATATTATCTTATAATTTCTTTCACAGCTTAGATTTTTCACTTTTAATAAATATTTTTTGCTCATCAAAAAAATTTAATCTAACTCTCTTTTATCATCTATTACTAATCCATCATTTAATATCTCACCTCTCTTTACTAATGAAATATTAACATTAAGCTTAAAATTGTTTTTGAAAAAATCTTTAATTTTATTTTGTAGTTCTAAATCTTTACTATCTGTCTCACATAAAAGTTCTCCATTATCTAAAAAGTCCTTTGTATTGATAATAAGTTTTACTTTAGAAATATCTTTAAAACTATCAAGTACTTTGTTAACTTGAGTAGGTGTGATGAATATTCCTTTAAATTTAGTTGATTGTTCAGCTCTTCCCATCCATCCTTGTATTCTAAAATTTGTCCTTCCGCAGGGACTAAGGTCTACTAAAATTTTTGATAAATCTCCTGTTCCTAACCTTATCATAGGGTAATCTGAGTTAATTTTTGTAACAACTATTTCCCCCACCTCACCTGGAGGAAGGCTTCTGGATGTTCCTGGTCTAACTATTTCTAAAATTACATCTTCTTCTATTAACATTCCATCAACTAAATTATTGCTTTGGTCCATTGTTTCATAAGCTATACAACCTACCTCTGCAATTCCATACATCTGAAGAACATTAACTCCTTCTTCAGAAATTTTTTTTCTTAATGCTGTAGGAAAAGGCTCGGCTCCAACTAATCCTTTTTTGAGAAAGGATATATCTAATTTGTTGTTTTTTGCTTTTTCTAATAAAATTTTAAGAAATGATGGTGTTCCTAAATAAAAAGAAGGCTTAAGATTACTTATAGTTTCTAATTGCAGTTCTGTATTTCCAACACCTCCAGGTATAACTGTGCAACCAATACTGTTGCAGGCTTGGTGCATCATTATTCCTGCCGGCCCTAGATGGTATGAAAAAGTATTATACGCAATATCTTTTTCTCTCAAACCAGCTGCATGCAAACTTCTAGATATATTCCAAAAATCACCTTTATTACCTGGTTCATAAATTGGACCTGGTGAAGCAAACATAGATGAAAACTGGGTATGAGGTTTTGTATTTAGACCTCCATAAGGGAAAGCATTTTTTTGCAAATCTGGAAAAGAAGACTTCTTTGTTACAGGGAGTGCCTGCAAGTCATCTCTTTCTTTAATTTCAAATAAATCAATACCCCTAAAAATCTTATCCCACCCTCTAGACAAGCTTGTAATCTTTTTAAGTCTTTTACCAAAGTTTTTAAAAAGTACTTTTTCTCTTATTTCTCTATCTAAGGTTTCGTTTTTATCAAAAAAAAATTTATCTGAAATGGGTGCTTTTACAACCAACGCTTTCTCCTCTTGTATGATTTAAGGTTTTTGAAAGACTTTCTTTCTCCTTTACCACCTCCTAAATAGAACTCTTTTACATCTTCATTGTTAGAAAGATCATTAGATAAACCTTCTAAGACAATTTTTCCATTTTCCATGATGTAGGCTCTACTAGAAACATTTAGTGCCAGCCTCGCATTTTGTTCTACAAGCAGAATAGTTATCCCTAAATCTAAGTTAAGTTTTTTTATAATGGAAAAAACTTCCTTAACTAATAATGGAGATAGCCCCATAGATGGTTCATCCATAAGAATGATCTTTGGTTTGGCCATCAAGGCTCTTCCGATAGCTAACATTTGTTGTTCTCCTCCAGATAAATATCCAGACAAACCATTTCTTTCTTTAAGCCTTGGAAAATAATTCAAAACTTTTTCTATATCATGATTAATATTTTTTCTATCCCTTCTGGTATGCGCTCCTAATTTAAGATTTTCTTGTACCGTCATATCAGCTATGCATCTTCTACCTTCCATAACCTGGAATAGCCCATTTTTAACTATGTCTGATGGATTAGAGTTGGTTATATCATTATCTAAAAAATGAATATTTCCTCTAGTAACTTCCCCATCTTCATTTTTTAATAACCCAGATATAGCTTTTAAGGTTGTAGATTTCCCTGCACCATTAGCTCCCAACAAAGATACTATTTCACCTTCTTTTACTTCAAGGCTTAGACCTTTGATAACTAATACTACTTCGTTGTAAACTACCTCTATATTTTTTAACTCTAACATTTAGAAAAATTAATTTTAATAGCCTCTCCACTCCTGTCTTCTAGGCAGTGTAATTTGATCTACTTTTACTAGTTGAATAATTTTCTTGCTCATTAATTCGTTAATATTAAGTTTTTCTGTAGTTCCATTAACTTTAACTTTGTAAATAGGAACTTCCATTAAACCTCTATGATCATCTTCTTTCCAAGTTGAAGGTAAACAAACATCCTCAAGTCCTTTTGGAACCCAATTTTCCTTTTTATACATAGCATTTCTAATTCCTTTTCCATTAAAGTCATCGTCAAACATTGCCTGTTCCATAGCCTCAGCTATATAAAACATGGTACATATAGCAGAAATATAATGGACTGATTTATATGAATTTTTTGCTCCAGAAAACTCTGATACTTTTTTAACTAGTTCCATACCTTTATTGTTATCTCCCCAAACAGAGTTAGTTCTTACTACAAAAACTATTCCATCAGCTGCTTTTCCAGATGCCTTAATAACTGGCTCATCTACTCCCCAGACATTAGTCATAAACTGTGTTTCAACTCCTACAGTGTTACAAGCCTTAAGAAGCGAAGTAGTAGAATTTGAAGAATTAGCTAAGTAAGCATAGTTTGCCTCTACTTGTTTCAAAGTAAGGCATTGTGCAGTAAAGTCGCCTGGAGCTAAAGTGTAATTAATTACAGAAAGAACTTCAAAACCTAACTCTTCAGCATATTCTTGACATGCCTTTTTAGGGGCATTTGGATAAGGGTGGTTATCTCCCATATGAACAAACTTTGGCTTAAAATCTAAGTTTTTAGTTTTCCAGTCTTTTAAAGCCCATGTCAAAAGGCCTCTACATGCATCAGAGTAAGAAGGTCCATAAAAGAAATTATAAGGTGCTGCTTTAAAAGAGTTAGGGGCTTTACCCGTTGGATCTGTTAATTGACCAGCATATGATCCTGAATAAAAAGGAACTTTGTCTCTAGCTATAGTTCCCATTAAGGCTTCTGTATCGGCTGTTCCCCATCCTATAACAGCTATTACTTTCAACCTTGACTTCCATCTTTTGTAAGTAGCTACTGCTCTTGGTGCTTTGTAACTATAATCAACGGTATCTACCTTTATTTTATTTCCTTTAATACCTCCATTTTTATTAATATATTTTATAGCATCAATAAACCCTTGACCAAAAGGCTTTCCAACNCTAGAAGTTGGTCCAGTAAAGTCTACTAAATGTCCAANTGGAATTTCCTTGGATGNAACAACNTTTAGTTTAAAAAGAAATATAATCAAAAGAAAAAAANACGTATTTTTAAATTTATGCATAATTAGACCCTCCTATTTATTAATATGAAAATGGATATAACTTAAACCACGCTCTTATTTGTCCCCATCGATAGGCTAATCCATTAGGTTCAAAAATCAAGAACAATATAATAACTAGACCAATAGACGCTTCTTTTATAAAAGGAATAGCATTCGATAAAGATAACATTTGATCAATAGAGGTTTCAGCCAGCGATCTTGTTAGATAGTCCATAACTTCAGGCAACAAAACCATAAACGCTGCTCCCATTAAAGATCCTCTTACAGAACCTAATCCTCCAATTATAATCATTGCAAGAAAAAATATTGAGAGTTGAATATTGAACTCTTCTATCGACACAAAACTTAAATAGTGTCCATAAAGCGCCCCTCCTAAACCAGCAAAAAAAGATGAGATACCAAAAGATAGAATTCTATATTTCATTAAATTGATGCCCATCATCTCTGCTGATAAATAATGGTCTCTTACTGCCAAAAAAGCTCTTCCGTCCCTAGTTCTCATTAAGTTGCTAACCAATAAAAAGCTAACCAAAAGCCAGAATAATACTATATAGAAATACTTTTGGTCTGTATCAAAATAAAAATTAAAGATTTTTAATGGCTCGGCGGATGCTCCATCCACTCCTCCAGTAAACCAAGCTGCTCTTGAGAAAAAATCCTCCATTATAAACTGCGCTGCTAGTGTTGCTATTGCTAGATACAATCCTTTAACTCTAGCTGCTGGAATACCAAATATTAGTCCTACAAATGCTGTCATTATGGCGGCTATTGGTATTGCAAGCCATACCGGCACCAAGAATTTATTACTTAACCATGCTGATGCAAATGCTCCAAATCCAAAAAATACTGCATGGCCTACTGAAATTTGACCAGTACAACCAACTAAGATGTTTAATCCTAGAGCAGCAATCCCGTAAAAACCTATATAAATAAGAAGTGAAATTATATAAGAATCAAATAGAAATGGTGAGAGAGCTAACAAAATTATTCCACCCAAAGTTAAATAATAGCTTCCCTTGTCCTGAAACATACTCATGTCAGCTGCATAAGAGGTTCTAAAGTCTCCACATGGTCTAAATTTTTTTAAACTCATATTAGACTCTCTCTATATCCTTAGTTCCAAAAAAACCATAGGGCTTTATCATAAGTATAATAAGCAATGCATAAAATGGAGCTATTCTAATCATATTTCCTATCTTTAAATATTGTACATCAAGGTAATGAGCAATATGTTCTAATAAACCTATTACTAAACCACCAAGAATAGCCCCTAAAACAGAGTCTAACCCTCCTAGTATAACAGCAGGAAAAACTTTTATTCCCATGAATGCTATACCTGATGAAATACCATTTACTATCCCAAAAACTATTCCTGCTACTGCAGAGACCATTGCAGAGATGCCCCAAGCAGCAGAAAATACTTGTTTAACCGATACTCCTAAAGATTGCGCAGCTTGCTGATCGAAAGCTGTCGCTCTCATTGCCAATCCTAAACGTGATTTTTTGAAAAAAATTGCAAAACTTATCATTATCAATAAACTGATTAAGCCACTCATTATATAGACTGTTTGAACTCGAAGACCAAATAAATTAATACTTTCATTTTCAAATATTTTAGGAAATGGTTCTACAAAAACTCCAAACATCCAATTCATAAGAGCTTGAAAAAATATTGCTAAGCCTATAGTTACCATTATAATAGAAATAATAGGCTCTCCAATTAAAGGCCTCAATATTATTAATTGTATAAGCACACCAAAAATTGTCATAAAAATAAGGGTAAATATAAAGGCTATATAAAAGGGTAGAGAAAATTGCGCTAATAACCACCAACATGCCCAAGCACCAATCAATAAAAATTCACCTTGAGCGAAATTGACTACTAGGCTAGATTTGTATATTAAAACAAATGCCATTGCTACTACACCATATAATAGACCTATAATAAATCCGTTCACTAATAATTGTATTAAAAAGTCTAAAGCCATATCATTACTCCATGTTTATTATGTTTAATTCAGTCTTAATTCTTTGTGTGCCACCATCTTGAAGGTTAATTAAAGTATCTATTTTTAGAGATTTTCGTTGATCATATATTGCATCTACGATTTCATTATATTTATTAATAACAAAATTTCTCCTCAATTTTTTAGTTCTAGTCAATTCGTCGTCATCTGCGTCAAATTCCTTATATAATAATACAAATTTTTTAATTTGTTGTTTTTCAGGAACAGACTCATTAACTTTTTTTACTTCAGATTGTAGTAGTTTTTCTATTTCTGTCTTTGAAGCTAAGTCTGAATAAGTAGTAAAAGGAATTCTTTTTTGCTCTGCCCATTTTGATAAAACAGAATATCGTATGCAAATTATAGAAGACAGATATGGCTTATTAGATCCAATTACTGCAGCTTCTGCAATAAAAGGTGAAAATTTTAATTTATTTTCTAAATATTGAGGAGAATACCTTAACTTTTCAGAAGTAAAAGATAAGTCAGATACTCTATCTATGACAACTAAATGCCCTGCTTTATCAAAATATCCTGCATCTCCAGTATGAAACCATTCATCTGGAGAAATTGTAACTTTTTCATCAAGAACTCCATAGTAGCCTTTCATACAATTTTTATTCTTTACAATTATCTCTCCGAGACCCTCAGCATCTGGTTCAAAAATATTAATATCAACCCCTCTAAAAGGCAATCCAACAGACTCATAATTTACATCATTTTTTCTATGTATTGTGTAAGCCCCTAATTGTTCGGTCTGGCCATATAGCTGTCTAAGAGGAATTCCCATATTTACAAAAAACTTAAAAGTATCTGGTCCCAGTGCTGCTCCTCCTGTAGCAGCAGACTTTAAAAAAGAAAAACCAATTTGATCTCTAAGAGACCTAAATAAAAAAAATTCACAAAATATTTTGACCAACAAACTATTGTTCATACCTTTTAAAGAGCTAAAAAAATTAAATAGGTTTCTTTTTATTAAAGAAGAGTCCATAACCTTTGATCTTATGTCAGCAGCTATTTGCTCCCATGTTCTAGGTCCTAGCAATAAGAATGTAGGTCCTATTTCTCGCATATCATCAAACATTGTTTCAGGTTCTTCTACAAAATTCACTTTCATTCTGCTTAGGCACCATTTTGAAATAGCATACGTTTGTTCCATTATCCAAGGAAGAGGTAATACTGAAACATATTCATCAGAGCTATTTTTCGGATCAGCGTTCAGATAACTTTTAGCATGGTTTAAAATATTTTTGTGAGTAATCATAGCTAATTTAGGCTTAGATGTTGTTCCTGAAGTAGGACAAAAAATACATACATCATCTTCTTTAATTTTTTTTATTAAAATAGAGTATTTCTCTTTATTTTTTTTTAAAAGGTCAGTTCCTTCACTCAACAATTGCCTGTAAGAAATCAACCTTTTATCTTTGTACTTATTCATTCCTTTTTCTTCATCATAAACAATGAGTTTTATTTTTTCTTTAAGATCATTTAATGAAAGGATCTTATCTGCCTGCTCTTCGTCTTCTACAAAAACTACCTCACAAGATGTTAATTTTAGTAGATACTCTATCTCTTTTTCCAAAGCATCTGCATATAAACCAAGAGGTATTCCTTTGAGAGCTTGTGTAGCAATTTCTGCTATAACCCATCTAGGCGTATTGTTTCCGATTATACCTATAGTAGTTTCGCCTTTCATTCCTTTACTCTCTAATGAAATCGCAATAGCTTTTACTTCTTCTGATACTTCCTTCCAAGTTTTAGTTTTCCAAACACCAAATTTTTTTTCTCTCATTGCTATATCAGAGGGATAGTTTTGAGAATTATGAATTAATAGATGTGGAATTGTAAGTCGGATGTCTGCCATTATTCTTGTTCTCCCAAATATGCTTGTTGCACTCTACTATTATTTATAATTTCCTCTGGACTACCCTCAGCAATTTTTTCTCCAAAATCTAGCACTATAATTTTCTTTGATATATCCATTACAACACCCATATCATGCTCTATCATGATAACAGTAATGTTCCACTCTCTATTTAAATCAATAATAAACCTTGCCATGTCTTCTTTCTCTTCTTGGTTCATTCCTGCCATTGGTTCATCCAATAAAATAAGATTAGGCTTTATTGCAATTGCCCTAGCTAGTTCTACCCTTTTTCTTAATCCATATGATAAAGTTCCAGCCAATGTTTTTCTAATATCGCTAATTTCTAAAAAATCTAAGATTCTCTCAGCCTCTAATCTATTTTCAATTTCTTCTCTTTGACCTCCAAAAAGCCAATAAAAAGATCCTTTTAAGAAATTATTTTTTAATAAATGATGTCTTCCTATATATATGTTCTCTAAAACTGTCATATGATTAAACAAAGCTAGATTTTGAAAAGTTCTACCTATACCTAAAGAGGCTCTTTTATTAGGATGTAATTGGGTTAAATTTTTTCCTTTGTAATATATTTCACCTGATATTGGTTTGTACCTTCCAGATATAACATTTAATAATGTTGTTTTTCCTGCTCCATTAGGTCCAATAATAGAAAATAAACTATTATTTTCCACTTCAAAACTCACATCTGAAAGTGCTTTTATACCTCCGAATTGGATAGAAATATTTTTTAAAGCTAGCATAATAATTAACCAAAATAACTAAATTTAGAAAAAAAGACTTACCCCTCCTATATGAGTAATTCTTTTGTTTCTTAGCTTAGTGATATTTTGCTTGTTTACTCCTCCTAAAATACCTATATCGCATTTTAACGATCTAGATAAAAATAACAACCTAGTTAATCCTATCGGTTGCTTTTTTTTACTACTAGTTGTTTTAAATACAGGTGAAATAAATACCTTATCGACTCCTAGATTTTTAGTTCTCCTAGTATCTGTAAAATTATGAAAAGAACATGAATATGATAGTTTATTGTAAATTCTAGTATTTTTTACCTGCTTGGGAAAATGTACTCCGTACGCTCCTACTGCCATTGCTATTTGAGGGCTAGAAGATACTACCACCTTAAATCCTTTCATCTTGCATATTTTTGAGACCAATTTTGTTTTGTTATAAAGTTTTTTTTTATTTTTTGTTCTAACCACAACTCCGATAAACTTCGCTGGAGGCAAAAGCTTTAAAAAAGCTACCTCATTTTCAATTCTATCTTCGTCTAGGAATAACCAAAAAATTGGAAGGTTTAATTTGTATTTTTTTATACAAATAGAATTTATTTTCATAATAGTATAAAATAATTTTAATTTACTCATATTAAATAGTACTGAAAATGTCAGTAATTGATAATTATAAAAAAGTTATTGAAAATATAAAGTCAACTTGCAAAGAGCTCAATAGAAATTATAAAAGCATTAATGTAGTAGCGGTATCTAAACAACAAAATATTAATAAAATTAGAAGCTTAGCTGCAATAGGTCACAAATCATTTGGAGAAAATAGACTTAATGAAACCTCAGAAAAATGGACTGATTTGGATAGAAAAATTGCACAACTTCATTTCATCGGAGCACTTCAGTCAAAGAAAGTTAAAGAATTAATCCAAATTTTTAATGTCATAGAGACCTTAGATACAGAAAGCTCCGCAAGAAAACTTTCCACTCTAAAAAGTCAAAATTTTAAAATTCCAAAGATTTTTATACAAATCAATATAGGAGAAGAAAGCCAAAAAAGAGGAGTGTTGCCGTCGAGCTTTTCTGATTTTTTAAAAATGTGCAAAGAAAAATATAATTTAAATATAGATGGAGCAATGTGTATGCCTCCTGCGGATAAAAATCCTCGTAAATACTTTAAAAATATGCAGTACATTTGCAAAAAAGAAAATATAAAAAATATTAGCATGGGCATGAGCAATGATTACAAGGAAGCAATAATTTATGGTTCAACTATACTGAGAATAGGGAGCCTAATATTTGGAGAAAGAGAAGTTTAATTACTATGAAAACAATTTACTACTTTGGAAAAGATACAAGCATTTTTGACTCCTTAGAAAATTTATCTCAAATGGAAAAAAGCTTTCTTATTAAAAAAATTGATAATGTTACAAAAAAAAATTTCAATGATTCCGTATTAATTTTAGATGATAGCTTTATAGATTTTATTAAATTAATAAAAATTAACTCCCAAAATGACAATAATAATTTAATAGTTACAACCAAAAAAGAAAATATCACATTAAGTTCTTTACAAAATTTTAAAATTTTTTTAAAGCCAATTAAGATTTTAGATTTATATAAGGAAATATTAAAAAAAATAAAGAATAACTTTAATGATTTTAACTTAAAACTCAATCATTCACACTTAAGTTTAACTGATGAAAAAGGAAAGATTTTAAAATTAACAGAAAAAGAGTTTAGATTTGTAGAAGTTCTTTTGAATAATAATGAAAAAGCAATGAGCAGAAAAAATCTTTTGTATAATGTTTGGGGGCTGCATTTAGATAAAGTGGAATCTCTTAATACTAGAGTTTTAGAAACTCTAGTATCAAGAATTAGAAAGAAAATTATTTCTTCAAAAATAAAAATTAAAATAATAAAAAATAAGTTTGGCTATATATTAATAAAGTAATTTAATTAGTCTTGCTGGAAGGAATCTTTTTAATTGTTCTTTCATAAGGACCTAGAAAACCTTTTTCGTTTGCTCTCATAAATTCTGGAAATTTAAAAATATTTTTATCCATTTTTTTCAAGTTTTGGATTTTGGTTATTTTTAAAATTTTTATTTTAATTGAAATATTTTTGTTTTCAATTATGTCCCACCCTTTTAATTGATTATAATCCCGGTCAAAAAAAACTCTAAGTTCCGTGCCTTCAAAGTTTTCTGACATCAATGAATAATAAGAGTTGTTATTATTCTTAATTACATCGAGTTGATTTTTTTCATTGAATATTTCTGGGTATAACAATGCTCCCAATATTCCTCCATCTAATGGAAGGTAGCTTGTTCTATCATACTGTGCATCATGAACAATTAACCATTTGCCATCTGCTACCATAATAAAATGATTAGGAGGCTCAAACTCTACTCTTGCCAAACCTTTGGTTCCTATTACCATCCATCCTCTAGAGTTTATATTTTTACTATCTGTTTGACTAAAATAAATTTCTGCAGGAAAGTTTTCTTCTAATTTGTTTAATAATTCAGTGTGAAAGTTTTCTGATTTTAAATAATTAAAGTTACCTGTATAAATTATAAAATAAAAAAGTATTGTAAAAAAAAAATAAGGCTTATTCGTCAATTAGGACCTCTCTTCTTCCCATAGAATTTGCGGAACTAACTATTCCTTGCCTTTCGAAAGCATCTACTATTCTTGCTGCTCTGTTGTAACCTATTGCAAAATGTCTTTGTAAGAAGCTTGTGGATACTTTCCTCTCTCGCTTTATTAAAATTAGCGCTTTATCATAAAGTGGATCCAGTTCTTCACCGTCATTAAATTCATCAGAACCATCATCTTCTCCTTGTGTAATATAATGTTGGTAGTCTGGTTCGCCTTGTGCCTTAATAAAATTAGCAACTTTTAAAATTTCCTGGTCACTTACAAAGGGTCCATGAACCCTTTCTGTGTAGCCTCCTCCTGCCATAAACAACATATCTCCTCTTCCTAAAAGCTGCTCTGCTCCTTGTTCTCCCAATATGGTCCTAGAATCAATTTTAGATGTCACCTGAAAACTAATTCTATATGGCAAGTTAGCTTTTATTGTTCCAGTAATAACATCAACAGAGGGTCTTTGAGTTGCCAAAATTAAATGTATTCCTGCCGCTCTAGCCTTTTGGGCTAGAGATTGTATAGAAACCTCAATATCCTTTCCTGCTGCTAGCATTAAGTCAGCCATTTCGTCTACCACTATAACAATAAAGGGTAAAGGGTTAATATCTATTTCTTTATCATGATATATAGGTCTGCCTGATGTACTATCAAAGCCTATCTGCACTTTTTTTACTAACTTTCCATCTTTGTATTCTTTTTTAGCAATAATTTGGTTGTAGGTTTCTATGTTTCTAACCCCTAAATTGGCCATTTGCTTGTATCTTTCATTCATTTCTTTAACTGCCCACTTTAAAGCAAAAACTGCTTTTCTTGGATCAGTTACGACAGGATGAAGTAGATGAGGAATACCCTCATAAACTGAAAGCTCTAACATTTTAGGATCAATCAGTATAAACTTACACTGAGCATTAGAAAACTTGTAAAGCAAAGAAAGTATCATGGCATTTATTGAAACTGACTTTCCAGAGCCCGTTGTTCCTGCAACTAATAAATGAGGCATCTTACTCAAATCAGCGATTAATGGCTTTCCTGATATGTCCTTTCCTAATGCTAAAGAAAGACCTTCACTTTTAATAAATGCTTCAGAGGACAAAATTTCTTTTAAAAAGACTACATCAATATGTTTGTTAGGAAGTTCTATGCCAAGTGCATTTTTTCCATAAAGAACTGAAACCCTCGCAGACTTTGCAGACATAGAACGCGCTATATCGTCGGCTAAGCTTATTATTCTAGAAGACCTAGTTCCAGGAGCTGGCTCTAATTCATATCTTGTAACTATCGGTCCTTCTTTAGCATTTATTATGGAACCTTTTATTCCATAATCATCCAAAACTTTGTTTAATCCTTTTGCTTGAATACTTTGGTTTTCTCCTCGATATTTTTTTGAAGATACTGAATCATCTAAAAAGTCAAGCTTGGGTAAAATAAAGCTAGTTTTACTATTTGTTTTTGCCTTTCTATTTAGCGAAACTTCTTTTTTAATATTTCTAATTCTTTTTTGAAGAAGTTTTTTTCTATTAAAAAATAAAAAGAATATATTCTTTAAAATTTCTATAATTTGCTTAATAATTTTATAAGAAATAACAAAAAGCCCTGTTTTAGTTTTAGATACAGAAACTATCAGTAAAATCGAAAACACTAGTAAATTTATGAAAAGAATTAGGTTTTCATATTCATTTAAATCCTTTGATACAGTCCTAAATTTACCTATTATAGTTTTTCCAAAAATTCCAGAATCTAAACCTACAACAGAAAGGGAAATAGATATAAAAAAAATACAAAAGATTAATCCTAAAAAGCGTATAGTAAATTTTAAGAAATTATACTCTTTTAAGACTATGATTCTTAATATAAAAATCATAAACAAAGGTATTAACCAAGATGCATCTCCTAAAATAACTAATAATAAAGAACTTACATTTGCACCAAAAGAACCTAAAGCATTTAAGGGAGGCTCATCATTTACTGTAAACATTGAAGGATCAAAATCATTATGCGTGTACAGTGATATTGACAAAAAAATCGCTAACAATAAACAAAAACAGCAAATTAAAGTCTTGTATATAACTATCTTGAAATTAACTTTTTTTAATTTTGAAAGCATTTTAATTGTTTTGCTATCTTGTTTAGGGCTTCTTTTGATTTCGTATTGCTATGAACTAAAGAAATTCTAACATATTCTTTTCCAGGACTGTTTTTTGATTCTACTGACAAGTACTTTCCTGGCATAACTTTAATATCAAAGTTTTTATATAATTCTTTAGCAAACTGTTCTCCATTTCCAACATTCATCCATAAATAAAAACCGGCCTCTGGCCTTTTATAACAATTATAAGAAGACAAAACCTTATCAGCATAGTTAAATTTAATATTATAATTTTTTCTACTTTCATTAACATGTCTTTCATCACTCCAAAGTTTTGCAGACAAAATTTGAATTGGTAAAGGAATGGTAGGTGCGCTATAGCTTCTTAATTTAGAAAATAAATTTATAATATTTCGGTCACCTACTACAAAGCCTGACCTCAGGCCAGCCACATTTGATCTTTTGGATAAAGAATGAAAAATTAAAATATTTTTAAGGGTTTTCCCAGTTTCTTGACAAACCTCCATACCACCTACAGGTTTTTTTTCTGTATAAATATCAGTATAGCATTCATCTAAAACCAAAATAGATTTATATCTTCTAACTATATTAATCAAACTTTTTAAATAACTAGCTGAGGCACATTTTCCTTGCGGATTAGAAGGGTTGCAAAAATAAACCAAAGAAGTTTTTTTTTTTATTTTATTTCTAAGCCTATCTAAATCAAATAAATAATTCTCTTTAATACCAGCATTCATGAAGGCTACAGGAAGATTCTGAAATAGTGATGCCCCTAAATAAACTTGATAAAAAGGGTTAGGCACAATAATTTGCTCAACCGATAAAACCAAAGATATGGAAAAAAGGCCCTCTCTTGTACCCGACAATGGCAATATATTTTCATCCCCAAAGAAAGCACTTTTAAGATTAAACCTTCTTTTGAGCCATTTTAAATATTCACTTCTTAAGATTGGCAAACCTTTTATAGGAGGATATAAACTCCACTTTGGGTTTTCTTTAACCAATATATTTTTTACAAAAGGTGGAAACTTATGATATGGTTGCCCTATAGATAAATCTAGTATTTTGTTTTTATTAGATTTCTTTTCTTTTGATAGTAATTTCCTTAACCTATTAAAAGGATATTCTGATATTTTATTTATGTTTTTGTTTAAATAGTTCATTTGACAATATCATAATATACTTTCTATTTTTTCAGCAACAGCTAAAAGTTTATTGTCATGATTTTTTTTAGAAATTATTGATAATGATAACCATCTTCTCTTATCAAGCTTTAATGGAAGTGAAATTGAACATAAATCAAATATGTTAACTCCTCTAGTATTATCTAAAGCAGCATTATTATATAATTTATATTTTTTTTTATTTTTTAAATCTTTAATAGTCGGTGGGCCTGTAGCAATGGTAGGCATTAGAAAAAAATCATAACTATCAAACATTTTTAGTACATTTTTTTTTAAACTTTTCACTTTTTTTTTTATTTTATTAATACTCTCATATGTCATATTTTTTCCAATCAAAAATCGGTCCGCGACATTTGGGTCAATGAGGTTTAAATTATATTCTATTATACCCTTCCAGTATCTCCATGCTTCATAGTTAACTAAAGATCCATGTATATTAAAAAAATTATTAATTTCATCAAATTCTGGTACTTTTATATTATCTACACATACTCCTGATTTAGTTATTTTACCGTTTAATGACTCAATTTTCTTTTTACTATAACTATCTAGCTGATTAAAATTAAAGTCATATATAAAGCCTATTTTAATTCTTTTAAGCAGTTCTAATTCTTGATTATTTTTTTTATTGGATAAAATACTAAAAAGAATCTTTGTGTCTTTTACAGTTTTACATATAGTACCAACTGTATCACAGGACTTTGACAAAGGTAAAACACCATTAACAGAAATCATACCCGAAGAAGGCTTGAACCCTGTCAAACTATGCCAAGCTGCAGGTATTCTTATTGAACCTGCAGTATCAGTTCCAACTGATAATGGAGCTAAACCAGAAAATACCGCTGTAGCAGATCCAGTGCTAGATCCTCCTGCAGCACATTTTTTTAAATTATATAACAAATTAGTGGGAAGTTTACATGATTTATTTAAGCCCAACCCTCCAAAAGCAAACTCTACCGTGCTAGTCTTCGCTAAAGAAATTAAGCCATTTTTTTTTGCAATATCAACTATTCTAGCATTTTTAACTTTTTCATTTTTTCTTAATTTTTCTAATAACTTAGACCCTCCATAACTAGGAAAGCCTTCAATATCTATCAAATCTTTCCAAACTATTGGGATGCCATCGAAAAAACTAAGTCTTTGATTTTTTTTTTGTCGCTTCCAAGATAATTCTGCTTCTTTGTATGCTTGTTTTTCTAAAACTTTACAAAAAGATAATTTAACATTTTGGTTTGCTTTTTTAAAATTAGATAAAAAGTACTCTAGAATTATTATGGGGTCTATTTTCTTTCTTTCTAATAATACGCCTAGATAAAAAGCAGAATAAATTTTTAAATTATTATTCATAGTTAATTTATATTACACTGCTATATAAATAATATGAAAAAAAATTATGATATTACTATAATTGGCAGTGGCTTAACTGGATTGAGTGCATCTTTAGCATTAGCTTCATTAGGTTATAAGATAGCCTTAATAGACCCTAAACCATTGATCTTTGATAAAAAATCATTTCCAGACAATAGAACTACTGCTATTTCTAGTGGATCAGTATCTTTTTATAAGAAAATCGGCTTATGGAAAAATTTAAATAAATATGCATGCCCTATTAAAAAGATTTTAGTAGAAGAATTATCATCTAAATTGAATACTTCTTTCACTTCAGGGGCAAATCAAGAAAAAGCAATGGGATATATGATTGAGAATAAAAATTTTATTAGAACTCTATTAGAGTTAACTAAAAAAAATAATAAAATATTTAAATATGATAGCAAACTTTTAAGGTTTTATAGAAAACGAAATGGGGTGTTTGCAATATTAGAGAATAATAGTGAAATTGAAAGCAAATTGATTATCGGGGCAGATGGTAGAAACTCTTTTCTGAGAAAGTTAGCAAGAATTGATTATACATATAAAGATTATAAACAAAAAGCTTTTACATTTAATATAGAGCATGAAAAGCTTCATAAAAATTTAGCAATAGAAAAGTTTTTAGAAGAAGGTCCTTTAGCTATCCTTCCTATTAAAAGAAAAAATAATAAGAACTATTCCTCAGTAGTATGGTCTTGCAACTTTCCTGATTACTATAAATATCATAATAAAAGCACAAAAAAACTTGAAATTTTAATACAAAATTATTTTGAAAGGATTTATGGAAAAATCAAAATTTGTACTAAAGTGAAAACTTGGAACTTGTCACTTACACATGCTAAAAAGTATGTTGACAAAAGAGTATTACTACTCGGTGACTCTGCTCACTCTATTCATCCATTAGCTGGTCAAGGTTTTAATTTAACTATAAGAGGAATTCAAAAAATATATGATTTTGCCGATGCAGAAATAAATTCATCCAAAGATATAGGGAAAGAAAAGTATCTATTTAACTATTCAAAAAAACATTACCTTGATGCTGCTTTGCTTATACTTGTAACTGATAAATTGAATCTTTTTTTTTCCAACTCTAATTTTTTATTAAAAAACTTAAGAAGAAGCGGCATTGCACTCTTTAGTAGAAGCAATCTAGCAAGAAATGTCTTTAAAAATTATGCTACTAGGGGTTCTTTACTTTCTATTAAGAACGACTGATCTTCCTAGCCTCTTCTATCAGTAAAATAGGAATACCATCTTTTATAGGAAAAGCTAAATTGGCCTCTTTGCTAAGTAGTTCATTATTTTTCTTATCTAATATTAGTTTTTCTTTTGTAACAGGGCAAACTATTATATCCAAAAGACTTTCGTCAAAACTATCTTTATTGTCCATCTTCATTTAGTTAATAGTCTCATTATCATTATCATTGCCTTCTAAGGTATACATTCTCAACAAGGAAATTAGTATATCTACTCTATCTTGTAAAGAGTTAGCCTCAAGAATAGCTTGCTTTTCAACAACTTTAAATGAGCAAATTTGCGGTATAGATGCTAGAATTTGCTCATTTGAAATCTTAGAAATTTCATTTAAATCTACATTTATATTATTTTTATCAAAGTATTTTTTTAATACTATTAATAGTTCGTTTAGATTCAAAAGATGATAGTCGTTTTTTAAGTCACCTAAAAATGGAGTCCAATCTGGCTCTATTCTTCTGTAACCTTTTAATAAGCTTAACTCTTTTTTCAATTTAAATCTTAATGTACCTGCTAGTTCAATCAAAAACCTGCTATCACTAGTTTCAGTAAATGAAATTATTCTTCCTGCACAACCTACAGGATAAAGCCTTTTTGACTCCTTACTCTGGTTTGGCACTGGTTGAATCATTCCTATCATTCTGTGAGAGCCTAGGACGGCCTCTATCATGGCTATGTATCTTGGTTCAAATATATTTAATGGTAAAGTTCCAAATGGGAAGACTACTGCTCCTGGAAGAGGAAATATCGGAATATCATCAGGTAAATCAGATTTAGAAAAACTTTTTATCATTATTTGTATAGAATATTAAGTAAGCGACTTCTTCCATTAATGGTAATACTATTATTATTACCCAGAAAAGAAAATAAGCTAAGAAGTTCCTCTTTTGCAACTCCATTATTCCATTTAGAGTTTTTTTCAATGATAAAAAGGTAGCCATCAATTGCATTATCATAATTTCTATCCAATATAGACCTTCTAGAAGAATGAAGTTTATTTTCGTATTCATCTGAATTATTTGAGTTTTCTGGTTCAGACTGAGATAGCTCTAATATATTAGAAAAAAACTTTTTTGCTTCTATTAAGTCTTTTATATCGTTGCTGCTTTTAAGGTCTTCTTCTAACTGGTTTAAGAATTCATCAAGTTCTTCTAACCTATTCAATTCTAGAAGACATTTTCCTAGTCCACTCATAGACCTACTCATTTCTTTTTTAGGTAATTCCGAAGCTATTAACTCTGAAAATATTTCCATTGCTCTCTCTACCTCTTTCTTCTCTAAAAAAAGCTCTGCTGTATCTAGTTTTTTATTAAAGTCTTTCATTAAGTCCGCAGAAACAGATGATGCTGTAACAACCTCATCAAAAAAAGACTTTATCTCTTCTGGACTTTTTAAGCCGGCAAAACCGTTTATAGGCTGCCCCTCATAAAAAGCCATTACTGTGGGGATTGATTGTATATTTAATTGCTGTGCAAGCTGTTGGTTTTCATCAATATTAATCTTAACCAGATTAACCTTTCCATTGTATTGGCTGGTTAGTTGTTCAAGAACTGGAGTAATTTGTTTACAAGGTTCGCACCATGGAGCCCAAAAATCAACTATAACTGCTAAGCTTTTAGATTTTTTTATTACTTTATCTATAAAGGATGCCGTATCTACATCTTCAATAAAACTATCTGGATTATTTATCATCTATTTTATATATTTCCGTTAAAAAATTCTCTTCCGCAATAAGGACAATAAACTTTACTATTATAAGGAACTTTTAAATAAATAAGAGGATGCTTGCTATTTTGCTCGTTCTTTTTAATGTTCTCGTTTGTGTTTGTCCCATCACAAGACACAGTTATAAAGTTTTTATTGTCAGTCATTATTTATCTTATCTTATCATTAATGAGTCTAGTATTTCTTAATAATATTTCAATAATAATATAATTAATATAAACCAGTAGTTATTTGCTTAAAAGTTTATTATATTGAATGTATAAAAATTAAGCGGGCGTAGCTCAGGGGTAGAGCACAACCTTGCCAAGGTTGGGGTCGAGGGTTCGAATCCCTTCGCCCGCTCCATATTGAAAAATGAAACTTTATTTTAATTTACTGACTCTATTTTTTACAGTTGCTTTTTATTCTTGTTCTAACAAAACCGTTAATCAATCATTTCATCTACCTAAAGTAAGTGCAATAGATGAAAAGGAAGAAGTATTTTTGCAGAAAAAGATACTGATTAATGAAATGATGGATGCTTCAAAAATTCTTCATCAAATTTCTTGGCCAATATTGATAGAAAATAAGGACATTTGTAATAATAAAGACTCATATTCATTAGGTATTTTATTTGCTACTGAAAAAGATTTACCCGAACGTGACTCTGCCTTCTTTAGATTATTATTTAATGAAAATATAAACACTTACTACCTAAAAAAATTTAATGCCATGAGTTTTCCTATTGTAATCTCTGTTGCTAAAAATAGTCCGGCTTATAAAGCTAAGCTAAATGAAAATGATGTTATTCTAGAAATAAACGAACAAAATGTTTCAAACTTCAGAAAAAAGTTAAAAGAATCATTAGCACAATCCTCCATAACTCATTTTACTATATTAAGAAATGATAAAATAATAAAAAAAAGCATTCAAGGTATAAAAGCTTGCAACTATAATGTACAAGCTATACCTGCGCCTTCACCAAATGCATTTGCAGACGGAGAAAAAGTTTTTGTAACCTTAGCTGCAATAAAATTGGCTAGAACAGAAGATGAGTTAGCTTTCCTAATAGGCCATGAACTGGCTCATAATATTTATCACTATAATTACAAAAAAGGTTCTGAAGCAAATAGTCTAGCAATTAACTATTTAGATATGCCAAAGTTAAAAAATTTAAACAGTTTCTTTTTATTTAGCACACAAAGCAAAGAAACTGAGGCAGACTTAAAAGGAGTTGAAATAGCTTTTAAAGCTGGATACGCTCTTGAGAATGTTAATGATTACTGGAGAAGGTTATCAGTATTTAACCCAAGTTTAATTTCATCATCTTCATAAATCTATAAGAGCAATGCATTAAGAGCTATAATGATTTCAAAAACCTTAAAAAGGCTTAAATTGTTAAATGAAAAAAAGTAAAAAAAAAAACGTTTACTATTACTTGTTTGATTGGGCAAACTCACCTTTTTCTACCATTGTTATAACATTTGTCTTTTCTAGTTATTTTACCAGCACAATAGCCAATAACAAAATTTCAGGAACATCTTTATGGGGCTGGACCATAGCTCTCTCTGGTTTTTTTATAGCTATTTTTTCTCCATACCTAGGATACTTGGCTGATAAAAAAAAAAGTTTTTCAAAGAACTTTTTAGTATTTTCTACTTTAGTTGTTGTTATACTTTCTTCATCACTTTGGTTCGCAAATGAAAATGTAAATGTACTTTTATTTTTATTAATTATTTTAATATCAAATGTGTTTTTTGAAACTGGTCAAGCTTTTTATAATTCTCAATTAATTAACTTCAAAGGAGAAAAAAATTATGGAGAGTTCTCAGGCAAAGCCTGGGCTTCGGGATACCTTGGAGGAATATTTTGTTTAGTTGTAATATTAACTCTTTTTTTAATACCAGAGAAATCAATATTTAATTTAAATGAAAAAGAGTATGAAAATATCAGAATTTGCGGTCCCATAGTGGGCTTATGGTTTTTAATATTTAGTATTCCTTTTTTGACTAGTTTAAAAAAAAACTACATTTCAAAACAAATGCTTTCATCTTCAAATTTTTTTAATAGACTTAAATTACTAAAAAAAGATAAAAACTTAATTAAGTTTTTTATAGCAAGAATGCTTTATACTGATGGCCTTATTACATTATTTAGCTTTGGAGGTATTTATGCTTCAGGAACTTTTAACTTTAGTTTTAACGATATAATAATTTTTGGGATTGCTATAAATATTACTGCTGCTTTAGGAGCATATATCTTTGGGTTCGTAGAAGATAGAATTGGCATTAAAAAAGTTATATTAACTTCTTTAGTACTATTAATATTTATATGCTTGCTAATATTAATTGTTAATAACAAAGTTTATTTCTGGGTGCTTGGAACTATGATAGGGTTTTTTATAGGTTCTATTCAATCTAGCAGCAGAACAGCACTAGTTAGTTTGTCTGAGTCTAAAAATATAAACTCATTATTTGGACTTTATGCTACGTCTGGAAAAATAACGAATTTTTTAGGCCCACTATTAGTTGCAACTTTTACAGCAATTTTTGAAAGTCAAAAAGCTGGAATGGCCACAATACTCATATTTTTATTTTTAGGTTTATTTCTTTTTAATAGGGTAAAAATATAAAAACTATAAACTTATGGAATTTAAATAAAAAAATATATATATAAAGTATTATGAATAAAATAAATCCTTATAGTTTTTTAAACTTAAAAATTTACCCAAATAAATCAGTCACCTTTTTAACTATGCTTATTTTTTTTCTTATTTTTTTTTCTGCCACAGCTGCAGCATCATTCTATTTTGCATCAATAGGAGCTTGGCCAGTTTCATTTTTTCTATTAGCTGATTTTATTTTGCTTTATTTTGCTTTTAAAAAGTACAATAAAGATTCTAAAATGTATGACAGGATTATATTAAATAATAAGCTAACAATAATTAATGTTAGCAAATCAGGATCTAAAAGTTTAAAAATCATTGACCCTACATGGCTTAGATTAAAAATTTATTCAGATAGAAAAAAACAGTATTTAAGTATTATATCGCATGGAAAATCTGTTAAAGTTGGTAGATTCTTAAATATAAAAGAATTAGAAGATTTAGCGAAGGTAATAAAAAAAGCTTTAATAGAAAGAGAGAAACTATTAACCTTTGCTGGCTAAGAAGTTCGTCATATTATAAAGTCCTGATTTCTTTATACTAATCCATTTAGCCACTTCAATAGCGCCATGAGCAAAAATATTTCTTGAGGTAGAAACATGTTTAATAATAATTTTTTCACCTTTACCAGAAAAGATGACGCTATGCTCACCTGTAGAGTCTCCTGCTCTAATAGCAGAAACATTGACATTTTTTTTTATTTTCTTCCTTTTTAAAGAGCTCTCTATTGATTCTTTTATAGACAAGGCGGTTCCTGAAGGTGTGTCTCTTTTTTGTACATGGTGAATATCTGTAATATCTACATCAAAATCCTTTGCTACCTTTAGGCTTATTTCACTAGCTGCCTGTTTTAAAATATTCGCACCAATACTCATGTTTGGAGACCAAAAAATTGGTATTTTTTTTGAATGCTTTTTTAATAGTTTAATAGTTTCAGTTGATAAGCCTGTACTTCCAGAAATAAAAGCAACATTTCTTTTACTAGCTTCTTTAACAAACTTAATAGTTGCTTCTTCTAAGCCAAACTCTATTACCACATCTAGATTTTTAAAAAAGCTTTGCATATTGTCAGAAACAAAAATATTTATAGATAGCTCGCCTAATAAATCGCCGATATCTTTTCCTATCCACTTATGATTAGTATATTCGCTTGCTCCGTTGATTGATACTTTAGGGTCGTGCATAGCTAATCTAGCAATAGCTTGCCCCATTTTACCCCCTACTCCGACTATTCCTATTTTAATAACCTCTTTGTATTTCATTTTAGTAATCTTTTAAAAAATTCTTATACCTCTTGATTTTAGGATTATTGTTTTCAACTAAACTATCATTAAATTCCGAGATAAGCTTCTTTTGTTTGGTTGATAAGTTTACTGGCGTTTCTATTTCAGCTTCTACATACAAGTCACCATAGTCTCTTGTTTGCAGTACTGGCATCCCTTTCCCTTTAAGTCTAAACTTTTTTCCATTTTGAGTTCCTGGAGAAATACTAATTCTAATTTTTTTTCCATCAGGAGATGGAACCTCAATGCTACCTCCATTTGAAGCAGTATAAATATCAATGGGAACATTTAAAAATAAATTCTCTCCTTCTCTTTTAAAAATATTGTTTGTTATCATATTAACATAAATGTATAAATCTCCAGAAGGGCCAGAATTTTTTCCAGCTTCTCCTTCACCACTTATTCTTATTCTTGTCCCCTCATCAACTCCAGAAGGAATTTTAACTGAAAGGGATTTTTCTCTATTAACAACCCCTGAGCCTGAACATTTTTTGCATGGATTAGATATTATTCTTCCTGTCCCTGAACATGTATTACAAGTTCTTTCAATAGTAAAAAAACCCTGACTTGCTCTTACTTTTCCGCTTCCTTGACAAGTTGGACAAGCGGAAATGCTAGCTTCTCCTCCAGAAGAACCAGTTCCATTGCAAGAGTCGCATTTTGCTGGAGCTCTAATCTTAACTGTTTTTTTTATTCCTGAATATGCTTCCGATAGGCTTACATTAAGATTATATCTAAGGTCAGCCCCTCTATTGCTAGAGGTATTTGAACTTCTAGATCCTCCAGTGAACTCGCTAAATAAATCTTCAAATATATCAGAAAATCCTCCAGCTTGAAATCCTGAAAAACCTCCGGCTCCCTGCCCTCCACCTTCAAAGGCTGCATGTCCATAATTATCATATGCAGCTCTTTTTTCCGAGTCTTTTAATACTTCATAAGCTTGACTAGCTTCTTTAAATTTTTCTGCAGCTTCTTTATTGTCTGGGTTCCTATCTGGATGATACTTCATAGCCAAATCTCTGTAGGCTCTTTTAAGAGATGCCTGATCAGCATTTTTATTAACACCTAATATTTCATAATAATCTCTCATTACGATGAACTAATAGAGTTAGTTACTTTTTTTCTCAGAGTCTTCATCAACTTCCTCAAAGTCAGCATCAACAACATTTTCATCTTTTTTATTTTTCTCTTCAGGGTTTTGCTTGCTAGCATTCTCTTTCTCAGCATTCGAACCTTGGTCTGTTTGAGGATTTTGTTTGTACATTATCTCTCCTAATTTCATAGCTGATGTATTTAGTGCATCTAATTTAGCTTTGATTTCCCCTGCTTCCGCACTCTCATTTTTAAGAACGTCTTTTAATTCCTTAATAGATTTTTCTATGTTTTCTTTATCTTTAATATCTAGCTTGTCGCCGTGTTCTGCAAGGCTTTTATCTGTGGAATAAACCATACTATCTGCTTGATTTCTGATTTCGACAGCTTCTTTTTTTGACTTATCTTCCTCAGCATGAGCCTGTGCCTCATTTACCATTTTATCAATATCAGAATCAGATAAACCACCAGAAGCTTGAATTTGGATCTGTTGTTCTTTTCCAGTCCCCTTGTCCTTTGCAGATACATTCACTATACCATTTGCATCTATATCAAAGGTTACTTCAATTTGAGGTACGCCTCTTGGTGCAGGAGGAATTCCAACAAGATCAAATTGGCCTAACGCTTTGTTGTCTTTAGCCATCTCTCTCTCTCCCTGAAATACTCTTATTGTTACTGCAGGTTGATTATCTTCCGCAGTAGAAAAGGTTTGCCCCTTTCTAGTTGGAATTGTTGTATTTCTATCAATTAGTCTAGTAAAAACCCCTCCTAAGGTTTCTATTCCTAATGAAAGAGGAGTAACATCTAACAATAATACATCTTTAACATCACCTGATAATACAGCGCCTTGTATTGCGGCACCGATACCAACAACCTCGTCTGGATTAACTCCCTTATTTGGATCTTTGCCAAAAAAACCTTTAACGGTCTCTATAATTTTTGGCATTCTGGTCATTCCCCCAACTAAAACTACTTCATCGATTTCATTTGCAGAGATTCCTGCATCTTTTAATGCTGCTCTACACGGGTCAATAGTTCTTTTTACTAAATCATCTACTAACTTTTCTAAATCTGATCTTGTCATTTTTAATGTCAAGTGCTTAGGACCTGATGCATCAGCTGTTATAAATGGCAGGTTTATATCAGTAGTGCTTGAGCTAGAAAGTTCTATTTTTGCTTTTTCAGCGGCTTCCTTAAGTCTTTGCAATGCAAGCTTATCGTTTTTAAGATCAATTCCGTTTTCTTTTTTAAATGTATCTGCCAAAAACTCTACTATCCTAGTATCAAAGTCCTCTCCTCCTAGAAATGTGTCACCGTTAGTTGCTTTTACTTCAAAAACACCATCTCCAATTTCTAAAATTGAAACATCAAACGTTCCTCCACCTAAATCATATACCGCAATAGTTCCTGTTTTTTTTTTGTCTAATCCGTAGGCTAAAGCCGCAGCTGTAGGTTCATTTATTATCCTCAATACTTCTAATCCTGCAATTTTTCCTGCGTCTTTTGTCGCTTGTCTTTGCGCATCATTAAAGTAGGCTGGAACTGTAATTACAGCTTTATCTACTTTTGCTCCAATTTGTTTTTCTGCTGTCTCTTTCATTTTTTGTAAAACATAAGCCGAAATTTGGCTTGGAGCGTACTTTTTTCCATTTGCCTCTACCCAAGCATCATTATTATCAGCTTTTACTATATTGTAAGGTGCTGTTTTAAGCTCTTTTTGAACTTTTTCATCCTGATAGTTTCTACCTATCAGTCTTTTAATTGCAAATAAAGTGTTTGATGGATTTGTAACTGCTTGCCTTTTAGCTGGCTGTCCTACTAAAGTTTCTCCTTCACTCGAAAATGCAACCATAGAAGGAGTTGTTCTAGTTCCTTCACTATTTTCTATTACTTGCGCATTTTTTCCTTCCATAACTGCAACACAAGAGTTTGTGGTTCCTAGATCAATACCTATAACTTTACTCATAATTTAGCTCCTTTAATATTTTTACTTTATACATATGGGTTTTGTATTTAAAATTACAAGATCTAAACTAAAATCTCTGCCGCACCTATAATTTGATTTAACTTTTCTAAATATAATTCATTTTCCAACTCAATATCACTAATTAATTCAAATACGAAGCTGATTATCACTATCTTATCTTCTAAAACTTTAAGTCTATACCAAATTTTACTTTTATTAACTTTAGTACTATCATTTACATCTATTTCAGATGCTATAAAATAAAATAAAAAGTTATTTTCATCTGATTTTTTTAGCTTAGCATTAGTAATATTTACTTCCTTAGTTATTTCCTTTATAAGGTTTTCTACTAATTTATCGTTATTTATTTCATTATTCTTTGATTTTAAAGTCGTATTTACGAAAAACTTTTCAACCAGAAAACTAAAATTACCTTTTAAATCCATAATAATTTGGGCATACTCATCATTTTTTGATATATTTACTCTCCACTTTAAAGGTAGTAGTAACTTAATGACATTCCAAAAATCATTGCTGACTAATCTTGCATTAGAAAGATTGTAATCTAGGCTAGCCAATTCATCATATTTGGTTCTTTGTGAGTTAAATTTTACTTTTTCTATAATTTTTGGTAATTTAGCTAAAATTGGCTCAATTACTTTCTTTGCCTGTTTACTATCAGGCCAAGTAATTGCAAACCTTAGTAATCGAAAATTTCTAGGTTTTAAAATAGAAAGTAATTTATAAATAACTAACTTTTCATTTTCAACAGCAACCTCATAATTTAAACAGAATACATCGCCTTTTCTCTCTAACCTAAAGTTTATTTCTTCATCATCAATTAAGTATCTCTTAATTTTAGTTTCACTATTTAATTTTGGGTTATCAAAGCATTGAATATTTATTCCCAAAACCGGATATCTCTCTTTAGAAAATGTAACTTCAAGAGTGTTAAGATCTTTAAAATTTAGACTACAGGTTTCTGGGAAAAGCAATGTTGCAGTAGAATCTAATAATTCTATTTTTTTATTTTTTTCTAAAAAGTCATCTTTGCTCTTTGTCATCTTTTGGACTTTCTACTTCTATTTTATCTTCTTCCTCTTTTTTTATTTCACTTTTAGATATGCCTACCATTGCTGGCCTTAACAATCTATCATGAAACATATAACCATCTTGAACTATTTCACATACTGCGCCAACATCGAAATCTTCTGTCGGCTTTTCAAACATAGCCTGATGAAGATTTGCGTCAAAAGGTTTCCCTAGTGCTTCTATTTTTTTTACATTAAATCTTTCTAATATATTAATAATTTCTTTTTCAATTAATTTAAACCCTTCTAGCGTTTTCTTTTCTTCTGCTTCATTTAAACTATTTAAGGCTCTTTCAAAATTATCTAATACATTAACTAATTCTCTTGCAAGTGGCTGCACTCCGTATTTTGCCATATCTATTCTATTTTTTTCAATTTGTTTTCTTGTATTTTCACTTTCTGCTAGCACTCTAAGCATCTTATCTTTAGTTTCTTCTAATTCTTTTTCTAGTTCTTGAGTTGTTTTTTCTTCTTTCTTATTTTCTTCATCATGTTCAACCGACTCTTGAGAGAGAATTTCCTCTTGCTCATTATCTTTGATTACTTTGGGGTTATCATTTAAGTCTTTATTTTTATTTACAACTTTATCCATGTTTTCTTTTTCTTTATTTTCTCTATTTTCTTCACTCATAATTTACCTCTTTTGTTTTAGATGGGTTATTATAAACAAACTACAAGGTTCAACCCAGAAATTTGTTCAAAACTTTAGCTGTAAAATCAACCATGGGAATTATCCTTGCATAATTTAACCTTGATGGTCCTATTACCCCTATAGCTCCAAGAGTATTTGGCTTTACTGTTTTACTGTTCCTTTTTAATGGCGCAATTATCATTGAACAACCTGCTAAATTAAAAACTTTAGTGTTAGACCCTATAAACACATGAACACCCATTCCTTTGAGCGTATATTGCAATATATTAATAAAGTTTTTTTTATCTTGAATTTCATTTAATAATACATCTAATTTTTTTATATCTTCTTTTTGATTAATTTTACCGTAAAAAAAATCTCTTCTATTTATCAAAAAATGCGGATCTTCTTTTTCTTGGCTTTTTACAGCAATCCCAGCTGATACCAACTTCTCAGACAAAGTTTCTACTTCTGAGCTTTTTTGCTTAAGTTCATCATTAATTATGCTTTTGACTTCTTTTAAAGTTCTGCCATAAGTTTTTGAATTTATATAGTTAGAAGCCTCTATAAGTGAAGAGCTTGTAAACCCACTAGGGAGCTCTATTAACTTATTTTCTACTAGCCCATTTATATCTATAGTTATCACTAAGGCTCGGTTATTATCCATAGGGACAAATTCAACATGTTTTAGTGGTAAATCGATGTTATTAGGTGCAAATACCAAAGATGTGCAACTAGATAACCCTGATAATTCTTTAGAAGAATGATCTAACACCTCCATAAGAGTTTTACCTGCCACTGAGCATTTTGCCTGAATGCTATCTCTTTCATCTGATGTAAGATCCCCTATTTCTAGAATACCATCTACAAAAAATTTCAAACCCTTATCTGTTGGAATTCTTCCTGATGATGTATGTGGCGAGTAAAGAAATCCTTTTTCCTCTAAATTGGACATTATTAATCTTACAGTAGATGGAGATAAAAAAGAATTTAAGTTTGCTGATATAATTTTAGACGAAACAGGAGTGCCTTTATTCAAATATGATTCTACTATTTCACTTAGAATAATTCTAGCCCTATCCCCTACATCATTAATTTTTTCTAAATCACTATTCATACTGTATTTTTTAATATAGTATTCTTATTCTTATTACAAAAGAATTATTTATATGAGAAAAAGCCGTAAAGCAATTGAATTAAGACCAATAGTTATAACTACAGACTACATGACAAGTCCTTTAGCATCTTGTTTAATAGAACATGGGAATACAAAAGTTATTTGTTGCGTGTCTTTGGAAGAGTCGGTTCCTAGATGGCTGCGAGGAAAAGGAAAAGGTTGGATTACTTCAGAGTATGCTATGCTTCCTACAGCAACTCATACCAGAACTGATAGAGAGTCTATCAAAGGAAAACTTTCCGGAAGAACTCAGGAAATTCAAAGATTAATTGGCAGATCTATAAGAAATGTTTGTAAATTAGATTTGCTGGGAGAAAGAGTCCTGAAAATAGATTGTGATGTAATATCTGCAGATGGAGGAACAAGGACAGCATCAATAAACGGAGCTTGGGTAGCAACGAGAATCGCTCTCAATAAACTTATTGATAAAGGTCATTTAAAAAATGACCCAATGAAATTTGGTGTTTCTGCAATTTCATGTGGGCTTATTAATAATAGGGTTTTTTTAGACTTGGATTATAATGAAGACTCGAATGCAGATGCAGATGCAAATTTTGTTTTCAATAGTCAGGGAAAAATTATTGAAATACAATGTACTGGCGAAGAGCAACCCATAACTAGTTCACAGTTTTCAGAAATGTTTAAAGTATCTAAGGAGTCTTGCCTAAATATATTTAAAACCCAGCTAGCTGCTATAAAGGAGTAATTATAAAAATTATATTAGCCACACAGAATAGAAATAAAGTTAAAGAGTTTAACAAAATTTTCAGACCTCACGATGTCTCTTTTTTAACTATTTCTGAACTAACCGAAATGGCCCCAGAAGAAACTGGTAGCACTTTTTCTGAAAATGCTATAATAAAAGCAAAGAAAGCTGGAGAACTTACTAAATGGAAACTCCCTTGCTTGTCTGATGATAGCGGCTTAAGCATAAAGATATTATCTAATCAGCCTGGGATTTTCTCAGCTAGGTGGGTGACAAATAATAATTATTCAGATGTTTTTAAATTAATAAGAAATAAAATTAAAGAAAAGGGAGAAGATATGGAAAAGCAACCTGCTTTTTTTAACTGCACTCTAGCTTTTATGCAGTCTCCTACTAAAGTTAATATTTTTGAGGGTATATTAGAAGGAAGGTTGACATATCCACCTAAGGGTAGTTCAGGCTTCGGATACGACCCTATTTTTATACCAAATGGCATAAAAAAAACCTTGGCGGAACTAAAAGCTAGTGAAAAAAACAAAATAAGCCATCGAAAAGTTGCTATTAATAAACTAATTGAGTTTTTGATTGAAAGATAGCACCTGCATCTATATACATTGGCCATGGTGCAAGAATATTTGCAAATATTGTGATTACTATAAATTTAAATATAAGGAGGATATTGATAGTATAGATATCTATAATTGCTTCATTAGAGATTTAAAAGACCTAGAAGAGTACTTTCATGACAAAACTATTGCATCTATACATATAGGAGGAGGAAGCCCTTCAATAATGAAAACAAAATTATTAAGAAATATTCTTGAATTTATTTATAAAAACTACAAAAATAAAAAAAATATTGAAGTCAGCCTAGAAGCAAACCCTGAAGATATTTTTTATAAAAAACTAAAAGAATATAAAAATATAGGTATTAATAGGTTGAATTTAGGGGTTCAGTCTTTTTCTGACTATGTTTTGAGTTTCTTAGGAAGAAGTCATGATAAAAAACAGGCAATATCATCTATATATAAATCTTCTGAGTATTTTGAAAACACAGGAATTGATTTAATTTATGGTATACCCGGAGATATTAAAGAAAGTTTTGAAAATCAGCTCATTTATGCAACAGAACTGCCAATTAAACATATTTCAATTTATGAATTTGAATACCAAAATAACTTTAAAAAGAATTATTTTCTTAGTAAATATAGAAAAATATTAGAGCAAAAAAAGTTTTTTTTATATGAACTTAATAGCTACTCCTTGAGAGGGTATCAGTCTTTTTATAATGCATCAGTGCTCGGAATGAATAACTATATTGGGATTGGGCCCTCGTCTCATAGCAGAGTTTGGAAAAAAAATAATTTTATTAAGTTAAGAAATACAAAAAATATAAAAAAGTGGTCTAACCCAACAATTAATAACTATAAAAAAGAAATATTATCACAGATCAATGCAATAGAAGAGTTTCTTTTTTTAGGATTGAGCACATCTGATGGGATCAGCATTAAAAAACTACAAAAATTATCTAATAATGATAGCACAAAATATATCAATGTTAAAAATATCAACGATCTCAAAAAAAGGAGATTGCTGTTCGAAAAAAAGGGAAGGCTTTTTCTAAGTGATAAAGGAATGCTTCTAATAAATAGTATCGTATCAAATTTGATAGCTGGTAATTAATTTTCAAAAAATTTTGGCGCCTCTTGATGTGTTTGAAATTTGGCTTTTCTTATCTTTTTAATTTGAAAAGTTCTTTCTACAGTTCCATCAAACCTTAATCGGAATAGTCCTCTTAAACCAATATAACCATTTTGATTTAGTAAATATTTGCTTTTAATTTCTCCATTTTCCTTAAGCGCTGCATTAAGCAAAGATACAATATCATACGCAACCATAGCAACCTTAGGAATATCTGAGCCATATACTAAGGAGTATGTTTTGTTAATATCTTCTTGGAAAAATTCGGAAGTAGTAGAAAATAATCCTCCTTTAAGTGCTGGCTCTTGTAATATGCTGGTATCTTCCCAAGACGAGGTTCCTACATACGAGACTTTTTTAGGATCCACACTACTGTATTGTAATTGCGATGCTAAAATTGTAAGCGTTTGTCCTGAAGCACCAATGAAAATACTATCTAATGGTTTTTGCAAAGGCTCTTTATTTGTCAAACTTTCATTTCTAAAGTCTTCCTCAGGGATGTCATTTTTTAAAGTTTCTTCTAACTCTTTTAAAGAAGCCTCATAATCTTCAAACCCTCCTGAAATTTTCTTTGCTGCCAATCTCTGACTATCAATATCGTTTTTGAAAAACTCTACTTTTGTTGGACTGAGATTGTTTTTTTGTAGAACTTTTTCAATAGTATCATAGAGCAAATAACCATAAGCACTATCTGGTAATAAAAATCCTATTTTATTATTTCCCTCAGTAATAATAAAATCTAGAATCGTTTCTGTTTGTTGCTGAGGGTCTACTCCAAAAGTCCATAT
>PCCU01000032.1 GCA_002732015.1 Candidatus Pelagibacterales bacterium | reverse complement strand
TTATTTAGATCTAACTAGTATATAGATTTAAAATATTAAGAAAAATTATTTAAAAACATTTTTAAAAATATGATTAATGTTTTTAGTATATAATTTGTTATCAAATATTTTTTTAATTTCTTGCTTTGAAATTTTGTTAGTAGCCTTTTTATTAGAAAGCAAAAAACTTAAAAATGACTTTTGTTGGTTTGTTCTTATGCTATTCCAAGTTTTCATGGCACTTTCTTGGACTATTTTATAAGCATTCTCTCTAGTAACACCTTTATCTATAAGTTTTAGCATAACATTTTGACTAAAGTGAAGTCCCTGCAATTGATTAAGGTTTTTTTCGATATTTTTAGGATAAATTACTAAATTTTTAACCAAATTTTTTAGTCTAATTAATGAAAAGTGAGTTGCAATAGTAACATCTGGGCCTATAATTCTCTCGACTGAAGAATGCGATATATCTCTTTCATGCCACAGTATAATATTTTCAAAACTTGCGTTGCAAGTATTTCTTATATACCTAGCTAAGCCAGTTAGGTTTTCTGAAAGAACAGGATTTCTTTTATGAGGCATAGCAGAGCTTCCTTTTTGGCCTTTACTAAAGTACTCTTCAGCCTCTAAAACTTCGGTCCTTTGCAAATGCCTAACTTCTACAGATAGTCTTTCAACGGATGAAGCTAAAATAGATAAAGTAGAAAATAATACAGCGTGTCTGTCTCTAGGAATGATTTGGGTTGATATAGTTTCTGGTGTTAGTTTTAACTTTTTTGCCACATATTCCTCTACCTTTGGAGAAACACTCGAATAAGTCCCTACTGGGCCAGATATTTTACAAACAGATATTTCTTTTTTTGCATTTTTTAATCTCTTTAAATTTCTTGAAAACTCTGCATATGCATAAGCAAATTTTAATCCCATTGTCATAGGCTCAGCATGTATGCCATGACTTCTTCCAATACATAATAAATATTTATATTTGTAGGCTTTATTTTCTAAAACTTTTAATATCTCTAAAACCTCTTTTATTATAAGGTCTAAAGCACTTATTAATTGAAGCGAAAAACATGTATCAAGAATATCTGAAGAGGTAAGACCCTTATGAATAAATTTAGCATCTTCTCCAACATACTCAGCAACATTAGTTAAAAAAGCTATAACATCGTGTTTAGTTTCTTCTTCTATTTCAAGTATTCTCTGTTCATCAAAATTAGCAAGCTTTCTAATTGAATCAGATTTTTTTTTTGGTATGACTCCAAGTTTTTCCTGAATTTCGCAAGCATATAGTTCTATTTTTAACCATAGTTTATATTTATTTTTAGCACTCCATATTTTTGACATTTCTGTAGTTGAATATCGTGGTATCATAATATTTATCTCAAGTTATTTTAAATAAAGTTCTGCTCTACGATTTTTTTTCTCTTTTACTTCATCAGTAGTTTTTACTAACAGGCTTTTCTCTCCGAAAGCTTTAGTTTCTATGGTATTAGTTAAATTTCTATCCATCAAATACTTTTTTATAAAATCCGCTCTTTTTTTAGATAATTTTTGATTGTATGATTTGGAACCCATTGTATCTGTATGTCCTTCTATTAAAATTTTCATATTAGTATTTTCTAATGCAGTTTTAATAAAACGTTCAAGTTCAATCGTTTGATTAGAAGATAATGTAAATTTATCAAATTCAAAAAAAACAACTAACTTATTTGCTTGAGAAATTTCTACAAACTTTTCTTCATATGCATTATTATTTTTTTGAATATCAGAGCTTTTTTCATTATTACTATTGTTTGATTCTTTAATTTTTATTCCAATTTCTGTATTATTTACAATAGTTTTACTAATAAACTTAAAATTTTTATCAAATTTTTTATAACATGACTGAATATGGTCTAATTGCCAGTTTTCTTCCACCTGTTCAATCCAACAATCATATCCAATAAGCATTTTCGAGAACTCTTCAGGAAACTTATTGTAAGCTTTTTGATTTATAAGGTTATCAATTTTTTTATACATAGAATTAGCTTCTTCTATATATTTGTTAGGAATATCCCAATCCTTAGGATTTTCAGGATAAAACTTATTTTTATTAATAGATAAAGATGATTTGTATGCAAAATGATTTGCATCAATTTCGTCTTTCATCTCATATAATTCAAATTTTGCAAACTCTAAATATTCAAGACTCAAATATTGGTAAAAGTTGCTAGGATTAGAAGTATTTTTTTCTAAGTCTATTATTTTAAAATGAGCACAGGAATTAATGGCAAACATGAAAATAAAAAATAACCCATAATTAATTATTTTATTTAATATCTTATTCATATTATTTTAAGTCTATCACAGTCTATAAAATTTAATAAGTCCTTTAAGTTTTTGTTAATAATTGTTTGAGCTATCAATTTCCTCCAATTTTTAGCACCATCATATCCATTAAATACATTTTGTATATGCAATAAAGCAGTTTTATTAAATAAATATTTTTGAAAATTAATTTTTAAAAAGCTAATGTAAGAAAAAATAATTTGTTTTTTTTCTTCAATATTTTCGTAATTTAAATCTGAATTAAATATCCAAGGATTTTTGTATGCTTCTCTTCCTATCATGATTCCATCAACTTTATTTTTTATTGTTGCATTATAATTTGTATGCTTGAAGCCTCCATTAATTATAATGATATTATTATTAAATTTTTTCTTTAGCTTAAAAACTCTTTCATAATTAAGAGGCGGTACATTAAGATTATCTTTTGTATTTAGTTTTCCTCTAATTGCTATTCTAGCATGAATTATAAATTTTCTAACATCTGCATTGTTAACTTCTACAAGAAAATCATCTAAAATATTTTCTGATGTATGTTCGTCAACACCAATTCTTGTTTTAATGCTTATTTTTTTATTAGTTTTATTGGCTATTTCTTCAGCACATCTTCGAACTAGCGTAGGGTCTAAAAGAAGGTTTATACCAAAACTTCCTGATACAACTCTTTTACTAGGACAGCCACAATTTATGTTAATTTCAGAAAAGTTTGCTTCTGCTGCTTTTTTTGCTGCTAATGCTAATCTAGCAGGGTCGCTTCCAGCTATTTGAACAGCTATATTGTTTATGTTATGTAAAGCATTATAATTCTTTAAAATATTAGTTCTTATAATTGCTTCCGCATGCATCATCTCTGTATAAACAATAGTTTGCTGATTGATAAGGTTTAATAAGTAGCAAAAAAAACTATCGGTTTTTCCCATCATTGGTGCAACACTATAAAAATTATCTAACTTTTTCATATTTGAATTATAGTTAAACAAATTATTTAGTGCAAATAGTGTTAATTTTTATTACTTTAATAACAAATGTTTCAATCACTACCATTTATTATTTTAGATAGTTTAGTTTATGCATCATGGTTATTTTTAGTGGCATCTGGACTTACATTAATTTATGGAGTTATGAAAGTTCTAAATATTGCTCATGGTAGCTTGTATGCTTTTGGTGCTTATTCTATGGCGTGGTTAGTTGGTTGGTTTGCAAATATTTATGAAAGCAATCAATTTATGTATTATGTATTTATTCCCTTATCAGCAATTTTAGTTTCCGTAATTTTAAGTATATTTATAGAGAAAATATTTCTTAGAAAAGTTTATGGGAGAGATGAAATAGTTATTGTGCTAGTAACATATGGCCTATTTTTAATTTTTGAAGATACAATGAAAATAATATTTGGTACTAGTTCTTATTTACCTTATCAGCCTAGAATAATGCTAGGAGATATAAATATTTTTGGCTTGCCATACGTGGTGTACGATTTGCTCCTTATAGTTCTTGCTCTATTAGTTTGGTGCTTGTTTTTTTGTGTAATAAAGTTCACTAAGATTGGAAAATTATTGATTGCGGTAATTCATGACAGTGAAATAGCTTCATCTATGGGTATTAATGTTTCTAAATTTTTTGTATATACATTTTTTATGGGATGCTTCCTTGGATGTTTGGGAGGAGCTGCTTCTGCTCCTATGATATCAGTAGTGCCTGGAGTTGGTGTTGAAATTATAGTGCTTGCTTTTGCCGTAGTTGTATCAGGAGGTTTGGGAAGTATAACAGGGGCACTTATAGGAGCACTTTTGATTGGATTATTCAGAACAATAGCAATTTTTTATTTTCCTCAGTTGGAGCTATTCATAGTTTTTTTTGTAATGGCAATTATTCTTACAATAAAACCTGAAGGTTTATTTGGTACAAAAGAGGTTAGGAAAATTTAATGCAAAAGATATTAAATTTTAAAGAAAGTATTATACTAATTTGCTTTATCTCTTTAATGTCAAGTTGGTTTATATTACCAGATTGGAGTTTAAACATAGTCTGTCTAGCATGTTGTAACGGATTAGTAGTGCTTGGTTTGTTAGTATTAATGAGGGCAGGTCTAATATCGTTTGGACATGGATTATATTACTGTCTAGGAGGCTATACTGTAGCTATAGCTTATAATTTTTTAAATGTTAAAGACGCTTTTATTCTTTTATCAATTGCGATTATATTTGGAGGGCTATTATCTTACTTACTTGGGTTTTTTGTTAGAAAATTTAGAGGTATTTTTTTTGCTATGATGAATTTAGCCCTGTCAATGATACTTTTTGGTATTATTGTAAAGAGCGTCTCTTTAGGTTCAACAGATGGATTTGGCATAAAAGAGTTAACGTATTTTGGGTATAAAAGTAGTGAACAAATACGCTTACATATTGTATCTTACTTTTTTATAATATCAGTTACATTTATATGTATTTTTCTAGTTTCTAAATATATTAAATCTCCAATTGGTAAAATGGTATTGGCTATTAAGGATAATGAAATAAGAGCTAATTATTTAGGAATTAATGTAAGCAAGCAAATTCATAACATTTATTTAATTTCAGGAGTTTTGGCATCATTAGGAGGAGCATTAATGGTTATATTAGTAGGGCACGTTACGCCAGAAGACACAGCTTATTGGACAAAATCAGGAGAATTTGTTTTTGTTGCAATTTTATCCGGAATAATTCATGTTATTGCACCATTGATAGGATCTCTCTTCTTCGAGTTTATAAGGACATTTGCATTATATCTTTTTCCTAATACTTGGCAAATGACAATTGGTATAATACTTATTTTAGGAATTATATATTTACCAGAAGGAATTGGATCTATTTTTAATAAAATAAAAAATATAAAAAATGCTTTTAGAAGTAAAAAATCTCTTTAAAAATTTTGGTTCTGTTGTTGCGGCGGATAATATTAACTTTTCTATGGAAAATAATGATCTTATAGGCATAATAGGTTCTAATGGGGCAGGAAAAACAACATTCTGCAATATAATTACTGGATATACTAGGCCGGATAAAGGTGAAATTAAATTTAAAGGAAAAGATATTTCTAATAAGTCTGTTTTAGAAATTAAAAATATTGGTATTCATAGGTCTTTTCAAATTCCACAAATTTTTGACTCTCTAACTGTATTAGAGAATATAATGATTTCTAATTTAGTTGCAAATAATAAACAGTATTCTTTTTATGACAAAGCTTATAATAAAACTAATATCGACTATGCCGAATACTTGCTAAAGCAATTTAATATTATTGAGTTNAAAAATAAAAAAGTTGGTTTGCTNCCNCAAGGTGCAAGAAAAGTATTAGATATTGTGANCGCTATTTTAGGNAAACCCTCNATTGTCNTATTAGATGAGCCTACTTCAGGAATAAGCTCGGACGAGAAATATTCAGTGATGGACCACACATTAACTGCAATAAGAAATTTAAATATAGCTATTCTTTTTATAGAACACGATATGGATATAATAAAAAGATATTCTAAAAGAGTGCTAGCTTTTTATAGCGGTAAAATAATTGCTGATGGAGCGCCTAAAAGAGTTTTAAAACAAAAAGACGTACTTAAATTTATTGTAGGAAAAAGTGATGTTAAAAGTTGAGAATATAAGCGTCAGTATAGGTAATATAAAAATATTATCTAATATTTCTCTAAATGTTAAGAAATTTACAAGTATTATAGGAAGAAATGGCGCAGGTAAGACAACTTTAATCAAATCTATTATGAAAATTTTAGATATAGATTATGGAAATGTGGAGTTTAATAAAATAAAAATTTCTAATTTTAATACATATGCTATGACTTCATTTGGCATAGGATATATGCCTGAAGATAGAAGGTTAATTCCTAATTTAAC
Organism: Candidatus Pelagibacterales bacterium; assembly: GCA_002732015.1. Lineage (GTDB taxonomy): Bacteria > Pseudomonadota > Alphaproteobacteria > TMED109 > TMED109 > JAYYAX01. The sequence continues at coordinate 1,541 of PCCU01000032.1, read as the reverse complement.
TGTTAAAGAAAACATACTTCTACCTTTATGGAGCAAAAGAAAAAATAATGAAAACAGTGCCTTAGAAAATATATTAAACTTTATACCTGAAGTTAAATCTTTTCTTCATAGCGATGCTTATCAATTGTCTGGAGGTCAACAAAAATTAGTAGCATTAGCCAGAGCAATGATTGTAGGAAAAAAACTTCTTCTTCTTGATGAACCTTTTGAAGGGGTTGCTCCAGCATTAGCAGAGAGGCTAGTTGAGCTTATTATTGGATTGAATAAACTTGAACTTATTACACTAATAACGGAGTCTGATGAGACTTATTCTAAGTTAATAAATGCTGATATAATTAAATTGGAAAGGGGTAGAATAGTCTCTTAGCCTTTTTTTAAGATTTTAGCTATATCTAAAGCAAAATAAGATATAATTGCATCTGCGCCTGCTCTTTTAAAACATAAAAAAGTTTCCATTAATATTTCTTTCTCATTATATTCTCCAGACAATATAGCATGTTTTAACATAGAATATTCTCCCGAAACCTGATAACTAAAAGTTGGATATTTAAAAGTATTTTTTACCTCTTTTAAAACATCTAGATACATTATACCAGGCTTTACAAGTAATATGTCTGCTCCTTCTTTAATATCTAAAGAGGCTTCTTTGAGGGCTTCATCTATATTTCCATAGTCCATCTGATAGGTTTTTTTTTGGTCAGGTCCTAATTCAGAGGCAGCAGAAACGGCACTTCTAAAAGGTCCATATAAATTTGAAGAGTATTTTACAGCATAGGACATTATTAGAGTTTCTTCCTTATTATTTTTATCTAAATAGTTTCTAATTTTTTCTACTCTACCATCCATCATATCGGATGGAGCGACTATATCGCAACCAGCCTCAGCATTTATCAAGGCTTGTTCACATAATACAGTTACGGTCTTATCATTAACTACCTTACTATTTTCAATTAATCCATCGTGTCCTGAAGTTGTATATGGATCAAGTGCTATATCACAAATTACACCTAGAGAGGGTGAATTTTTTTTAATTTTTTCAACAAGCCTACAAACAATATTATGTCTATTCAATGCTTCTTTTCCAGACTCATCCTTTATATTTCTAGGTACTTCAGGAAATATTGCAACCGCATTAATTCCTAGCTCTTTGGCTATTTGAGATAAATCAAATGCTTCTTCGATATTTAATCTTTTAACTCCAGGCATTGACTTTATTTCAGTAGACTTATTATTGTATGTTACAAATATAGGAAATATAAAGTCATTAGGTCCAATTGTATTTTCTCTGACCAAATTTCTTATCCACTTTTTTTTTCTTAACCTTCTAGGTCTATGCAAAGGAAAGTTTGATAAATAATTATTCATAGAGTATAAATTATAGTATTTTAAATTTTAAGTCTAAAGAATAATGCTAATTGATAAATACAAAGATTTAAATGAAGACCAAAGAGCTATTGTGGATTCAACAAGTAATTTTGCTAATGCTAATATAATTCCCAATGCTTTAAAATGGGATAAGGAATGTTTTTTTCCAAAAAGTA
>PCCU01000031.1 GCA_002732015.1 Candidatus Pelagibacterales bacterium | reverse complement strand
TTTGCAAACAATTGTCCAAATAATATTATCTTAAACAAAATCAGAAGTAGAATTTTTTCAATTATTTTATTAATTAGTTTTATCATAGTAATCTTTGGTGCGGCTGGAGGGACTTGAACCCCCACGGATTTCTCCACCAGAACCTAAATCTGGCGTGTCTGCCAATTTCACCACAGCCGCATTTCTCTATTGTAGTATAAATCTTGCTATTCTATCAACTATAGAATTTAAATTTATTTCATTTAGCTCATACACTTCTTTAAGGTCGCCTGATTTTCCAAAATTATTTACTCCCATAGGAATAACTTTTTGTCCTTTTACAGACCCTATCCATGAAAGAGCGCTAGAGTGCCCATCTATTATAGAAATAATAGGAGTATTAGTATCAATATTTTGAAGTTTCTTTTCCAAATGAGATTTGTAATTAATCTTTTTTGTGGAGTATACCCAATCTTTATATAATTCATCAGGTGAAGTTACAACAAAAACTCCTATGTTTAAATTTTCTTCCTTTAAAGTATTTAAACAATTTATTACTTCTCCAATTATAACACCAGTAGTTACAATCAGTAAGTCTAATTCTTTATAATTATTTTTAAACCAATATCCGCCACTGATAATATCATCTTTAATTAAATTTGTTAATTCTCTTTTAGGTTGGAGTAACTTTTTTGTACTTAATCTTAAATAAACAGATTTGCCTTTTTTTTTCTGAATATTATTTAATGCCCAAAAAATTAATAAATTTAATTCATCAGCAAAAGATGGTTCATAATAGCTTAAATTAGGCTGAGAAATACCAATGTTTGGTGTAATTATTGATTGATGAGCCCCGCCTTCGTGAGACAGTGTTACTCCAGAAGGTGTCCCGACTAAAATAAATCTAGCATTGATATATGTTGCATAATTAAGTGCGTCTAAACCTCTTCCTATAAAAGTATCATAAATTGTTCCAATTGGTAAAAGTCTTGTTCCAAACATATTTTCTGATGTACCTAAAGCCCCTAAAAGCAAGAATAGATTATTTTCCGCTATTCCTAATTCTATGTGTTGGCCATTAGGAGAATATTTCCATTTTTGAGCAGAAGTAACTTTTTTTTCCTTAAAAATATCAATCTTTGCATTTCTTCTAAAAATATTTCTTTGATTTACCCAGCTACCTAAATTAGTAGAAACTGTAACATCTGGTGAAGCTGTGACTATTCTCTTAGTTACTTTTTCTTCATCTTTACCTATGTCATTTATTATTTGACCAAAAGCATCTTGAGTGCTCAAATAATTTTTAAAAGAGATTTTTTTTTCTGCAAATTCAACATATTGGTCAGTTAAAACTCTTTCTTTTCCTACATTGTAAAAATTATTTTTTGATAAGTATTTTATAAAGGTTTGTTTTGGTACTTTTAAACCTTCAGTTTTGTCCCATTCTTTTCCTGCTTCAATTTTCATAGCCTCTTGATAGACATTAAATTGATCAATATTCATTATTCCAGAGTGATTATCTTTATGTCCTGCTAAAGGAAGCCCAAAACCTTTAACGGTGTAACAAATAAAACAAGCAGGCTTTGCAAAGTTTTTATTCTTTGAAAAAACTTCATTTAATTCTTCAATATCATGTCCAGCTAGATTAGTCATTAATTGATGTAGTTCAGTATCATTGAGGGGATCAATTATATTTGAAATATCCTTATTTTTATTAAAATCATCTTTTAAAGTACTTCTCCACGCATTTCCTCCCTGAAAAGTTAAAGCTGAAAAAAGGTCATTAGGACAATCATCAATCCATTTTAATATTCTATATCCTCCTTTTAAAGACTTTAATCTTTGAAGTTTTTTACCGTATTTTAAAATGTGAACATCCCAATCCATTAGCTTAAAAAGATTGATTAGTTTATCAAATAATTTTTCATAAATTATACCATCCAGTGATTGTCTGTTATAGTCAATTATCCACCAACAATTTTCAATTTCATGTTTTGCGCCTTCTAACAAAGCCTCATATACATTTCCTTCATCTAACTCTGCATCACCGAAAACTGAAATCATTTTTGATTTGTTATGTGTCTTTAAAATATCGTTACAAAATAAATAGTCTTGAACTATAGAACTAAATATGGTCATAGCCCCTCCTAAACCTACAGAACCTGTAGAAAAATCTACATTACTATAATCTTTTGTTAAAGAAGGATATGCTTGTGCACCATTAATTTTTCTAAAGTTTTTTAAATTTTCTAGCGATTGATTATTTAATAAATATTGTATTGCATGAAAAACTGGGCTTGCATGTGGTTTTATTGCAATTCTGTCAAACTTATTTAAAATTTTAAAATAGAGTACTACAAGTATGGAAATAACAGAAGCGCATGAAGCTTGATGACCGCCAACTTTTAGGTCATCTTCCTTCAGTCTTAAATTATTAGCATAATGAATTATATAATTTGATAGCCAAGATACTTTTCTCTCTAAGTCCCTTAAAATGTTTAATTCCATTTTTAAAAATTACATCTATTTGACAATAGTGCAAAATAAAAATTTCTATAACTATATAAATTTTTTATATACAAATTACATATTTTGCGATATTGTTTGAATTTTTCTGTATAATTAGGGATAAATATGAATATTATAATTAGAATATTAACTTTATTATTTGTTGCTCAACTATTATTTAGTTGTGCCAGTCAAAGTGCAAAAATGGCTCATAAAATTCATAATGATAAAGAAAAAAATTTCTCTAAGATAGATTCAGAAGATTGCAAACAATCAATACAAAAGACAAACACTGAAGACTACGTATTTAATGGAAGAATGCTAGCAACACCTATAGTTGGTGTTTTAGGCCTATTTACTGCTCCTCTTATATTAGCAGCTAATGTATCTCTAGATGTAAAAGATAGATTAGTAGCATCGAAAATGAGTGAAAGCTGNGGCGGAGATGGTATAAANAATAAAAAAATTGCTCAAGATGTGGTAGTAAATGGNACATTAGGTCTTCTATTACAAGGAACTAATGTTGCCNTTTATCCNGGNGGTGAAGAAGTACCNGTNAGTGCNGCTGCAGAAGCCNCAAGAAACTAAGGCAGTGCTTAATTATTTTTCTCTTTTAGTTTTTTTTAGTCTTTTTTTTCAAGTTTTAAATGCTAGAGAAATAATAATAATAAAAAAAGATGGAAAAAACATCCAATATGATCATGATATTATGCGTCCATACTTATCAAATGATCAAATAGCTTTAGATACAGAAATTACGTATGCTAAGGCAATCAGGTTGCAAATGGGAGGAAAATGGAAAGAAACCGCTGATCTTTATATTAAAATTGCTAACAGAGGACATCCTACAGCTCAAGTTCATCTTGGAAAACAATATGTACATGGCAACGGTGTGAAGCGAAGTTTGGTAGAAGCATATAAGTGGTTTTATTTATCTGAAACCCCTATAGGAAAACATTTTGTAAAACTTATTTCTGAAGATATGAGCCAAGATGAAATAAATGAAGCAAAAAAATTAATAAAAAACTTTAAACCAGTATATGATTAGTTGTAAAACTTACAAAAATTTTTAATACTTTCTCTTTCTGTCCTTAAGTTATTAACTGTATCTTTTTCATTTTCATAACCTATAGCCATTCCACAATGTACTGTAAAGTTTTTATTCAGTTTCAAAAGTTTATTAGCTTTTTTATAGACTAATCCCCAAGCAGCTTGAGGACAGCTATGCAAACCAAAACTTCTGCAGACAAGTGAAATATTTTGTATAAACATTCCATAATCTAGCCAACTCATCCAGCCCAAATCCTTTTCTATAGAAAAAATTAGACCTATTGGTGCATCGAAAAAACTGTAATTTTTTGAATGAAACTCTAATGTCTTTTTAAAGTTTCCTTTTTTAATGCCTAGTAAGTTATATAAATCCCAACCTACTTTTCTTCTCCTTTCTAAATATGGAGATCTATAATTTTTCATATAATTCAATCTTTCTAGTTTTAGTTTTTTGTTATTTTTTAGAAATTCTTTTACCATTTCTTGTGTGAATTTTTTTAAACTATTTCCATATAAAACATGCACATTCCAAGGCTGAGTATTGCTTCCACTTGGGGAAAGTGAAGCTAGCTCCAGTATTTTTTTTATATCTGAAATAGGAACTGTCTTTTTTTTAAAAGATCTAATACTCCTTCTTGTCTTTATAGCTTTTATAACATCCATATACTACCCCTGAAAATTTATTTTATACCTTGATAAACTTTTTTTAATACTCATATCTTACTTAACAGAGGTTTATATTATGAGCAAAGAAAATTTTAAATTTCAAGCAGAAGTAGGCAAAATATTAAATATTGTCGCAAATTCCCTGTATAGTGAAAAAGAAATATTCATTAGAGAATATATATCTAATGCTTCAGATGCATGCGATAAACTTAGATATGAAGCATTGCAAAATACAAAAATTGGTCACTCAAAAGAGTTTAAAATCATTGTATCTTTTAGTAAAAAAAATAAAACTATAAGCATTTCAGATAATGGCATAGGAATGGGTAAAGATGAGTTGATTAACTCACTAGGAACTATAGCCAAATCTGGAACAGAGGACTTTATTAAAAAACTTGAAGCTAATAAAGAAAAAAATATAGATCAAATTGGAAAATTTGGTGTAGGTTTTTATTCTGGATTTATGGTAGCAAAAGAGATTTCTGTATCTTCGAAAAAAGCAGGAAAAAATTCAAGTTGGAAATGGACTTCTGATGGAAAAGGAGGGTTTAATATAGAAGAGAGCGTAGAACACAATTTAGGTACTAAAGTTAAATTAAATCTAAAAGACGAAGCTAGTGAATTTTTAGAAAGCATTAGACTTTCTAACGTAATAAAAAAGTACTCTGATCATATAAATCATTCTGTATGCCTGCTAGATGAAGATGACGAAAGTAGTAAAGAAGAAAAAATTAATCAAAGTATAGCTTTATGGACTAAAAATAAAAGTGAAATCAAAAAAGAAGAATACGAAAATTTCTATACTCAATCTGGATTAAATTATGACAAACCTTGGAAAGTTTTTCATAATAAAAATGAGGGCACTATAAATTTTACAAATTTGATATTTATTCCTTCAGAAAAACCATTTGATCTTCTACATGCTGATAAGAAGGTTAACTTAAAATTGTACGTAAAAAAAGTTTTTATAACTGAAAATTGTGAAAATTTAATCCCCAAATACTTAAGATTCTTAACTGGAGTGATTGACTCAGAAGATATTTCTTTAAATATAAGTAGAGAAATGTTGCAAAATGATCCAGTTCTATCAAAGATTAAAAATAATATAGTAAAAAAAATATTATCAGAACTTGAAAAAGTATTAAAAAATAATAAAAATGAATATATAAAATTTTGGGAAAACTTTGGGGCTGTTTTAAAAGAAGGAATACACGAAGATTTTACAAATAAAGAAAATATTTTAAAACTTTCTATGTTTAATAGTAGCAATCAAAAAGAGTGGACTACATTAAGTGAATACTTGGAAAGAATGCCTAAAGATCAAAAAGAAATCTATTATATTAGCGGAGAAAATAAAGATAGTTTGATGAAAAGTCCACAAATGGAAAACTTTATAAAAAACAATATAGAAGTTTTATTTTTTACAGATCCTATAGATGAATTTTGGCTACCGAACTTAGACAACTTTAATAATATTAAATTTAAGTCTATTACAAAGGGTGATATAGATTTAAAAAAATCATCTACTAAAAAGGATGAGAAAAAAACCAGCAATAAAGACTTAGAAAAACTAATAGCTTACCTAAAAAGCTTTTACGGAGATAAGGTCAAAGATGTTAGAGTATCAAGCAGATTAACTGATAGTCCTGTTTGTTTTGTGGCAGATGATAGCTCTATGGATATACACCTAGAAAATATTCTTAAAAAACATAAACACTTAAATGAAATAAGTGCTAAAATTTTAGAGATTAACCCCGAGCATGCTTTAATAAAGCATTTAAATAAAATTGATACAAACGACAAAAAAAACTTATCAAAAGCAAAAACTATTTCAAATCTTTTATTAGACCAAGCAAAACTACTTGAAGGTATACCTCTTGATGACAGTAAAATGTTTTGTAATAAACTTAACGAGCTAATTTTAGAAAATTTAAATTAAATGTTTACTTGATGGGGCGACTGATGGGTTTCGAACCCACGGCCTCCGGTACCACAAACCAGCGCTCTAACCAACTGAGCTACAGTCGCCATAAATAATTTTTTACTGTTACTTTTTATATAGTTATAATACTATAACATTAGTTGATCAAGGGGGAGTGTAATAATGAAAAAAATAGAAGCTATAATTAAACCTTTTAAACTTGATGAAGTAAAGCAGGCATTAAGTGAAATCGATCTTAATGGAATGACTGTTACAGAAGTTAAGGGATATGGAAGACAAAAAGGTCACACAGAATTATATAGAGGAGCCGAATACAATATAGATTTTCTTCCAAAAATTAAAATTGAAATAGTGTTAGGTGATGAGAAACTTAATGAAGCTATAGAAATCATTCAAAAAGTTGCAAATACTGGAAAAATAGGAGACGGGAAAATATTTGTCTTTAGTGTAGAACAAGCAATTCGAATTAGAACAAAAGATAAAAACGAAAAAGCAATTTAGTTAAATTTACTATTATTGTTGACATCAGTTTTAAACATAATAATATATGTTTACGTTCAATCTACTTTTTTGTAGATCGGAAGTAAGCTTATGCTGAAGGAACGCGGTAATTATGATAATATTTTTTTTCAATTTACATAGATCTATACCGTAGTAATCAATAAGCTCTTTTTTAAATATAGATAATTAGGAGTAGTAATGACTGATAAAATTTTTAAAATGATTAAAGACAATGAGGTGAAGTTTGTAGATTTTAGATTTACGGATCCCAAGGGTAAGTGGCAGCACACCGCACAAACAGTTGAAAGTGTTGATGAAGACTTATTGAATAATGGAATTATGTTTGATGGTTCTTCTATATCTGGATGGAAGTCTATCAATGAGTCTGATATGATACTTAAACCTGATTTAAATACTGCAGTATTAGATCCTTTTACTGCTCAACCACAACTTATAATTTTTTGTAACGTAGTAGAGCCATCAACTGGTGAGATGTATTCTAGATGTCCAAGATCAACTGCTGTAAGAGCCACTGAATATCTCAAAAAAACTGGAATTGCAGACACAGCTTATTTTGGACCAGAAGCAGAATTTTTTGTATTTGATGATGTAAAATGGAATGTATCTATGAATGATACATTTTATCAAATAGACTCCGATGAAGGGCCATATAATTCTGGGAATACTTTTGATGGAGGAAATATAGGACATAGACCTTCTGTTAAAGGTGGTTATTTTCCTGTTCCTCCAGTTGACTCTATGACAGATATGAGAGCAGAAATGGTAGGAACTATGATGGAAATGGGTCTTGAAATGGAAAAACATCATCATGAAGTAGCTCCTTCACAAAATGAACTTGGAGGAAAATTTGATGAATTACTTTCCTGTGCCGATGGTATGCAAAAATATAAATATGTTGTTCACATGGTAGCTCATTCTTATGGGAAAACTGCCACATTTATGCCTAAGCCAGTTATAGATGATAACGGCTCTGGAATGCACTGTCATCAATCTTTATGGAGCGGAAATTCACCCTTATTTGCTGGAAATGAATATAGTGGACTTTCTGAAAATTGTTTGTTCTATATTGGAGGTATTATTAAACATGCAAAAGCAATTAACGCCTTTACTAATTCTACCACTAATAGTTACAAAAGATTAGTGCCTGGGTTTGAAGCACCTACAATTTTAGCTTATTCTGCAAGAAATAGATCTGCCTCAATTAGAATACCTTATGCTGAAGGAGATAAAGCAAAAAGAATTGAAGTAAGGTTTCCTGATGCTGCATCTAATCCGTATCTAGCTTTTTCAGCAATGCTTATGGCTGGGCTTGATGGGATACAGAATAAAATACATCCAGGTGATGCAATTGATTTTGATTTATATGAAGCATCAGAAAAACAACTTAAAAATCTTAATACTGTAGCAACATCATTAGAAAATGCACTAGATGCCCTTGAGAAAGATAAGGCTTTTTTAACAGAAGGTGGAGTATTTACTGATGACCAAATTGAAGGTTATATTGATTTAAAGAGAGAGGAAGTAAGCAGATTAAATAATTCTACTCATCCAGTTGAATTTGATATGTATTATAGTGTATAACTTATTTGTTTATTTCAGGCAATTGTCTCGGCTTACCTGCTGAGTCAATTGCTACATAGATAAATTTTCCATTCGTAACTTCTTTAAGGTCGCTATTTTTCCAACTTTCAGTAGTAACTCTTAATAAAATTGAGATTGAAGTTTTACCTAATTTTTCAAGTTTGCCATAACAAGTCACTGTATCTCCTACCTTAACTGGCAATAAAAACTTCATTCCTTCTATTGCTACAGTGGCCACCCTGCCCTTTGCAATTTTGCTTGCTAAAATACCCCCTGCTACATCCATT
>PCCU01000030.1 GCA_002732015.1 Candidatus Pelagibacterales bacterium | reverse complement strand
GTCTAAGGGAACAATTTAATTAATTTTGTAGATTTATTAAAAGACTCTTCTATTAAGTTAGAAGAGTCTTTTTTTTATTTATTTTATATATTACCTTTTTTAAGTTCACTGATCACATTTTCGCTAAAACGAATCGATAGCGCGGTAATAGTCAAAGTTGGATTTGCTGCAGCACCTGTAGTCATCACAGATCCATCAGCAATATATAAGTTTTTAATATCATGAGATCTTCCCCACTTATTTACCACGCCATCTTTTGGCTTAGCACTCATTCTATTCGTACCAAGATTATGAGTAGATGGGTAAGGAGGAGTTCTCCAGGTTTGAACAGCTCCGACTGCTTCATAAAGCTTCTCTGCTTTTTCATAAGCATAATTTCTCATTGCTATGTCATTTTTATGCTCGTCGAAGTGAACATTAGGAACAGGATTACCGTACTGGTCTTTAACATCCGTATTCAAAGTAATTCTGTTTTTTGATTGAGGCATGTCTTCACCAACAATCCACATTCCTGCAATATTCTCATATCCATCCATCATATCAGTAAACTCTCTACCCCAAGCTCCTGGTTCAAGAAAACTTGATAGGAATGCTGGACCTAAAGCAAGAGTTTCCATGTAGTATCCTCCAGCAAAACCTCTTTTAGGATTGTGTTTTACTTCATCAGCACAGAATCCTGCCATGGTTTCACCTCTCCACATTTTTACTGGTTTTTCAAATCTAGCATACATAGACCCAGTTAAATGACGCATATAGTTTCTACCAACTTCACCAGAGCTATTTGCTAATCCGTTAGGAAACATAGATGACTCACTTAGTAGGAGCAACCTAGGAGACTCAATAGAATTTCCAGAAACAATAACAACTTGCGCTTCCTGACGTTGCTCGTTTCCGTCTACGTCCCTATATATCACTCCATCAACTAAGCCCTCTTTATTATGAGTAATTCTAGTCACATGTGAATGAGTTCTAAGATCAAGTAGCCCTGTTTCTAGAGCTCTAGGAATTTCTCTCTTAGCAGTACTCCATTTAGAACCGTTTTTATCTCCTTGAAAGTTAAATCCATCTTGAATTGAACCAGGTCTGCCATCATATGGCTCTGCATTAGTACCATATGGTCCAGTAGCATAAAACTTATAGCCTACTCTTTTTGCTCCTTCTGCAAAAACTTTATAATTATTATTAGCAGGAAGAGCTGCTCTTCCACCACGGTGAGTAGAACCAATTGCATCTTCTGCTCTTGTATAATAAGGTTCCATGTCTTGTAAAGTAATTGGCCAATCTAACAAGCTTGCACCTTTTATATTTCCATAAGTAGATTTAGTTTTAAATTCATAATCCATAAATCTTGGAGTTGCTCCTGCCCAGTGTGTTGTTGTTCCACCTACGGCCTTACATAACCAAGTAGGAAGTCCAGAAAAGTCTTTTGCAACTCTCCAGTTTCCACTTGTAGTTCTTGCATCTAGCCATGCCATTTGTAAAAATGCACCCCATTCATCATTTACATAATCTTCTTTTTTGTGAAAAGGCCCAGCCTCAAGACAAACACAAGGTATTCCTGCTTTTGTAAGCTCATAGGCCATGGTGCCTCCACCAGCTCCAGAACCTATAATTACAACAGCCTTTTCTTTTTGATCTATTTTTTTCATTATTTTCTCCTCCCTAATTTACCTAATTTAATTTGATCATATCTTCTATAGCGGCTAATCTATTTGGGTCAGCCTTTAAGAATGCAGCTAAGTCCGGATGCTCTTCTATTCTTGGATCAGGGAGCCAATCTAAATCATTAAAACCTCTATTAATGTAGCCTCCTTTATCAAAGCTTGCACCTTCATAACCTAATAACCCCCAAACTTCCTGATCATTGTATAGTGTAACTACACTAGTGCTTCTTACATGCTGAAAAAAATCAGACTTTTCAATTTTTTTTAAATATTTAGTAGATTTTTTGAAATTAAGGTTTCCATATTTAGCTTTTTTAAGACCTTCAATACCTTCTGATAACATTGCCTTTTTTGCTGAGTCAGCATTTCCTTTTGTTATAACATCATTGGCAGTTCTTTCATATGGAGCTTCAGGAAATCTATCGTGTGGATAAACATCCCTTACCATTTTTATTATTAGTTTTTTATCTTCAGCGCTTTCTCCTACTTTAACCTCAGCTTTTGATGGATTTATATCCCATAAGGAAATAAATACACTGGCTGCTACAGAACCAAAAATAAAACTTCTTCTCGAAATATTCATAACTCCTCCTCTATGATAATGGTAATCATTACAAATAAGAATGATTCTCATTCTCATAATATAATTTATAAATTAAAAAGCAATAATTATTTTAATTTATCTTTAAAATGAATTATATTTTAAATAATTTAATATTTAATAAAGGATACTTAATATGAGCAGACATTATGAAACGCAAAATGGACTTTGCGATACTGTTGATGAAGAAACTCAGTCTTATGTTTTTAACCAAACTATGCTTAGAATAAAAGATCCGGTAGTTTCTCTAGATTTTTACACTAGAATTATTGGAATGAAACTTTACAGAAAATTAGATTTTCCTGAAATGGAATTTACTCTTTATTTCTTAGGCATGCCTGCAGATGTAGATGATAACAATGTACCTCAAGATGATAATGCTAGAACTACTTGGACATTTAATCAGAGAGCTATGTTGGAATTGACACATAATTGGGGTACTGAAAATAAAGAAAACTTTAGCTATCACGATGGTAATAAAGATCCTCAAGGTTTTGGTCATATAGGTTTCTCAGTTCCAGACGTATATAAAGCATCTGAAAGATTCGAAAAACTTGGAGTAAACTTTATAAAAAAACCTGATGATGGAAAAATGAAAGGCTTAGCATTTATAACAGACCCTGATGGTTATTGGATAGAAATTTTGCAGGCTAATATGATAGAGAAAACTTCGAGTTCAAGTGAGTAAAAGAAATAAAATAGATATACTATTTTTATTATTTAGTTTGTTAATATTGTTGTTATTAATTTTTCCTTTGTACCGTTATGGAAATAGTGCAACTCCATTAATTTTAGGACTCCCCTTTTCTTTGTTTTGGATAATATCTTGTATTACCTTTCAATTTATTGGAATAGTTATTTTTTTAATTAATGATAAGGATAATTAGATAATGGAGAAATGGCATATAGCTCTAATTGCTATATCAGCTTATTTAGTACTTGCATTTGTGATAGGGATAATGGCAGGAAGGGGCAGGTCTTTTTTTTCTTTATCAGAATATGCAGTAGGAGATAGGTCGTTTAATCTTTTTATTATGTGGTTTCTAATGGGAGGAACTATTTTTTCCGCATTTGCTTTTTTAGGTGGACCTGGATGGGCCTTCTCCAAAGGAGCTGCGTCTTTTTATATACTTGTATACTGTACTTTAGGGTTAATGCCCTGGTATGTTATAGGCCCAAAAATTTCCAAGCTAGGTAAAAAAAATAATTATATAACTATGGGTGACTTTTTAGGAGATAGGTTTCAGTCTAGAGTACTAACAATATTAGTTGGAATAGTAGCAATATTGGCTTTTGTTCCTTATTTAACTCTACAAATTAAAGGAATGGCTTATATTTTTAATGTTTTAACTTATGGAAATATACCTATTTGGCTAGGGGCACTTTTTTCCTTTGGTATTGTAGTTATTTATGTCGCTAGTAGTGGGGTAAGAGGGGCTGCGTGGAGCGATGTATTTCAGGCAATTTTAATGCTTACCATTGCATGGGTTCTAGGTCTCTATTTTGTTAATAATTTGCATGATGGTATAGGAAATATGTTTGGAAAAATAGTTCAGCAAAACTCTGATTTTTTAACTATAGGAAAAGAAAACTCTCTGATGTCTGAAGCAAGATACAGTAGTAATATTATAATTTCAATGATTGGTTTTGTAATGTGGCCTCACTTATTTACAAAATCTTTTACTACTACTGAAAAAAGAATAAAAACTACAGTAGCAGTGTATCCAATATTTGCTTTGTTTCTTATACCAGTTTTATTTATAGGTTTTTCAGGAATAGGTATAGTTGCTAATACGGAATTAGAACACTCAGGGCAAATTTTACCTTACTTAATAACTAACCATTTAACAAATTCTGGTTTATTATATGGCATAGTAGGAGCAGGAGCCTTAGCTGCAGCAATGTCTTCTTCAGATGCAATTACTCATGGAGCATCAGTATCATTTGGTAGAGATATCTGTAAAGCAATATACCCAAACATTTCTGAAAAAACAGAGTTATGGATAATGAGAGGAGCAGTATTTGGAGTCGGGTTTATATCATATTTTATAGCAATATTTGGAAGTGATGGACTTATTCAATTATTACTTGGGGCATATGGGCCTATCGCGCAATTAGCTCCAGGAGTATATGCAGCATTATTTTATAAAAAGGCAAATAAAAACTCTATTATATTAGGCTTAATGGGAGGAGTTGTAGTAACCTTATATTATCAATATTTTTCAGAAAGTAGCATTTATGATTTACATCCAGGACTTCTTGGTATCATAGTAAACGTTATAATAGTAGTTATAGGTAGTATAATTTTAAAACAAAATAATGAAGAAAAACAGAAAGCTAAAGAGTTTATAACTATCTGATAGTTATAAACTCAGCTTAAATAATTATTTATTAGTTTAAAATACTCATAGCTTTTTCGTAGCTTTGGAAAGCTAACTCAGAGTTTTTGTGCTCATTAGCAACTAATAACTCTCTTAATTTTAAAACTTCATTTTTTTTGTCTTCACTAATTGAAGTATTTTCTAACTTAGCGTCAATTTGTTTAATTTCACCCTTCATACAACCAGCGAATAGACTTGAGCTTAAAAAAATTGTAGTAACCGATATCAAAATATATTTAATCATTATTATCTCCTTTTTTGAATGTGAGGAGATATTTTTGTCTCCTCACAATAATTTAAAACAATCAACTCTCTATACGAAGATAGAAAGTGACTAGATCTAAAATTTTAGACATAGACCACCTCCTTTCATTAAAATAATAATATTAGTATAAAACAATTAAAAATCCAGATTTAAAAATGACAATTAAAAAGTTTTTGAAGCTTCCCTCAATCCGTCTAGAATAAATTGAACTGAAAGAGCTGCTAGTATAATTCCAATTATTCTTGATAAGACTTGTAGAAGCTTTTTTGATATAAATTTTTCAGACCTAATAATTACTAAAAAAAGCATGCATGTAATCAATAAAACAGAAAATACAGAAAAAATATGAGCTAATGAGCTAATTAGGTTACCAGAGGTGGAGCTTGATGATACTATTACAGATGTAATAGCAGCAGGGCCAGCTAAAAGTGGAATAGCTAAAGGAAAAATTGAAGTAGAAATTATTTTGCCCTCTATAGATTTTTCCTTTCTAGCAGATCTTTTATCTAGAAGCATTTCTATTGCAATTAATAATAGAATTATACCACCGGCTATTTTAAACGAATATAATGAAATATTTAGATGGTTTAAAATAATTTTTCCCATAATGAAGAAGAATACAAGAATTAGAAATGCTAAAAAGGTTGCTTCAATGGCAATTTTATTTTTATTTTCTTTGATTCTTTGCAATAAAGTAAGAAAAATTGCCACAGTACCAAGAGGATCAATTACCACAAAGTAAAAGATAAACGACCTGAAATATACATCCAATATTTCATTTAGCATTAAATAATTATATATTAAAAAAAAAAATTAGAAAGAACCCTGATAATAATTTAGATTAAGAGAGGCTAAAAGAAGCCTCTCTTAAAGGAGGACTACAAAGTTCCCTATACATTTTTCGTGCCTAATCTATTTAAACTTTATATTTATTTTAGAAAAGTATGCAAAAGTTAAAATAGAACCTATAATCATGTGTTCGGCTACAGTAAGTAAATAAATTATTTTAGTTAAATAAGAAAAATTCGATAAAATATTGAATAAAAAACCTAGAAATGTGCAACATACATATATTCTTAATCCAAATTTTGAAAAATTATATATTCTATAGAGTGAATAAAACCAGATTCCCGCATATATAAAAGTAATTAGTAGTCCAATAGATATTTCTGAAGAAAAATTGTAACCAAAATTTGTAAAAACTTTTATAGTAATTAAAACCGATATAAAAAAGTTTATCAAAACTAAGCTTTTAAAAGTTTTTTCTATATTTTTTAACATTTTTAGAATACTTTAAACTAACAAACCTCAAATAATCCTGCTGCTCCTTGTCCTCCTCCAATACACATGGTTACAACAACATTTTTGGCTTTTCTTCTTTTGCCTTCTATTAAAGCATGTCCGACTAATCTTGACCCTGTCATTCCGTAAGGGTGTCCGATTGCTATAGATCCTCCATTCACATTTAAAATATCATTTGGTATTCCAAGCTTATCTCTACAGTAAATAACCTGTACAGCAAATGCTTCATTAAGTTCCCATAAGTCAATATCATCCATTTTAAGGCCACATTTTTTTAACAGTTTAGGAACTGCATAAATTGGACCTACTCCCATTTCATCTGGTTCCAACCCTGAAACGGCCATTCCTCTATAGACTCCTAACGGCTCTATTCCAAGCTTTTCTGCTTTTTTAGAACTCATTACAATACATGCTGATGCCCCATCAGAAAGTTGACTTGCATTACCTGCAGTTATAAAAGCATTTTCTCCCATTACTGGGTTTAAAGAGTTTAATCCTTCAAGGTTAGTGTCAGGTCTATTTCCTTCATCTTTTTTTATGTTAACAGTTTCTGAAGTAATTTCTCCAGTATCCTTATTTTTTACTAACTTTATTGTTTCCAGAGGGAATATTTCTTTATCTAAGTAGCCAGATTTTTGAGCATTTGCCATTCTTTGCTGGCTTTGCAACCCATATTCATCTTGTTCTTGCCTCGAAATGTTATAACGTTTCGATACCACTTCAGCCGTTTGAATCATAGTATAATATAATTCAGGTTTATTTTCATTAATCCAATCTTCTTGTGCCTTAAAGTTATTTTGATGTTCATTTTGAACGAGGCTAATTGATTCTAGTCCTCCAGCAACACATATGTCTAATTCATTTGACATTATTCTTTGAGCCGCCATAGTAATAGCTTGCATTCCTGACGAACAAAATCTATTAATAGTAGCTCCAGCTGTAGTAACTGGGAGGCCTCCTCTTATAGCTATTTGCCTTGCAATATTGCCACCAGTTGCTCCTTCAGGCATTGCGCAACCTATCAAACAATCTTCTACAGTTGAAGGGTCAATACCTGAAACTTCAACAGCTTTTTTTACAGCATGTCCTGCTAATGTTGCTCCGTGAGTATTATTAAAGGCTCCCTTGTAAGCTTTACCTATGGGTGTTCTTGCTGTTGATACAATTACTGCTTCATTCATTTTTTTACTCCTAATTAAATTTTTTATTTTCTTTAACTAATTCTTCTAGATAATTGCATTTTGGCCACATATCAGGATTTTTTGTCCTAAAACTTTCTATTTCTTCTAATACTTTTTCCAGACCATAGTCTTCTGCATATTTCATTGGGCCACCTCGCCAGTGAGGATAACCATAACCATAAGCATACGTTACATCTATATCAGAGGCCCTCAAAGCATAACCTTCTTCAAGTATCATACAGCCTGTATTAAATAGTGCCCAACTTAATCTGTGTAAAATTTCATTGTCATCAATTTGCCTCCTAGATATACCTTTTTCCTTTGCTACTTTTTCAAACATGATATCTACTTCAGGATCTATTTGTTTTTTTCTCGTCTGCTGATCATAAATATAAAAACCTCTATTAGTTTTTTGACCGTACCTTCCCAATTCACACAGCTGATCTGCAACCGTAGAAGTATATCTTAAATTATCATACTTACCCTCTTGTTTATGTCTTTTTCTAATTCTCCATCCTACATCATTACCAGCTAAATCATTGACTGCGAATGGTCCCATAGCCCAACCAAAATCGTAAATTACACGGTCTATATCAGACACTTTTGCTCCTTCCTCTGCTAATGCATGAGCTTGTCTTACATATTCGTGAAACATTCTATTCCCTATAAACCCATCACAGTTTCCTGCCAATACAGGAGTTTTCTTAATATTTTTTGCTAGTTTCATAGTGCTTGCTATTACTTCTTTACTAGTTTTCTTTCCCCTGACTATTTCTAAAAGCTGCATTACATTAGCTGGACTAAAAAAATGAGTACCAATTACATGTTCAGGTCTACTTGTAGATTCTGCTATTTGGTCAATATCTAAAGTAGAGGTATTGGTAGCCAAAATAGCATTTTCTTTTGCTAACTTATCTATTCTTGAAAACATTTCCTTTTTGAGTTTCATTTCTTCAAATACGGCCTCTACTACTACATCTGCACCAACTATACTTTCAAGGCTGGTAGCACCCTTTATTAATGACATTCTGTTTTTAAATTCACTATCACTCATTTTTCCTTTAGAAACTGTATTAGAATAATTTTTTTCTATTATTTTAATTCCATTATTAAGAGACTCTTGAGTATCTTCAATTACAATAACAGGTATTCCAACATTGGCAAAATTCATCGCAATTCCGCCTCCCATGGTACCGCAACCTATAACAGCAGCTGAATTTATAGGTAAAATTTTAGTATCTTTTGGTATATCTGGAATTTTTAAAGCCTTTCTTTCTGAAAAAAACATATGAATCAATGATGAGCTTTCTTTTGAATCATGGCAAAGTTTGAATAATTCTCTTTCTTTTTCTAGTCCTTCAGTGAAAGTTAAAGTGGTAGTTGCTTTAACTGCTTCAATAGCACACAAAGGAGACTTTCTTCCCCTATATTTTTTTTGTATTTTATTAGAAAAATTATCAAAAACCTCACTCTGAATATTTGAAACTTTTTCAGATAATTTGCTTACAATAGGATGGTTATCTAAACTTAACTTGCTTTTGATAAAATTCATTGCATTTTCTATTATATTATCTGGAAAAACCTCTTCTACTATGCCTGAATTTAAAGCATCTTTTGCATTTATTGGTGTTCCAGAAGTTATCATTGATAATGCTTTTTCTATGCCTGCTAATCTAGGAAGCCTTTGAGTTCCTCCAGCGCCAGGAATAATTCCTAACTTCACTTCTGGAAGACCTAAATTTGTACTAGATAAAGCTACTCTGTAGTTACAACCCATAGCTAACTCTAACCCCCCACCCAGAGGAGTTCCGTGCAAGGCTGCAACAATAGGTTTATTAGAATTTTCAAATTCAAAAATTACATCATTCAGACTAGGGGATTGCATAGGTTTCCCAAATTCGCTTATGTCTGCTCCGGCAAAGAACGTTCTTCCTTCACCACACAATATTATGCCTTCAATGTTATCGTCTTTTAAAAAAAGTTGTAATGAGTCAATTAATCCTTTTCTTACTTCGTAAGATAAAGCATTTACAGGATGGTTAGCACCTTTTATTATTCCAATATTTTCTTTAATTTCATATTTGATAGCTTGATTATTCATTTTTACTCCTAAAAAGTTTTATATTTCCCATCAATAGAGTTTGTTATCCTACCAACTTTCATTTCTACATTATATTCTCTATCTAACTTTGGTACATCTATAAAGTTATCTAGAGGTTTTTCACGAAAATATTCAACAAACCAATCTTTTATTGTATCAAAATTTTGTAATAATTTTTTTTCTACTTCACTTTCTAATATAGTATGAGTGCATCTAAATTTTATTTTTTTACTATATTTAATAGCAAGTTCAATTTGAAAGTTGACTAAATATTTCATATTATATATTAAGTTTATCATTTTTATTATATTTTCAAAGTATGAAGTATTTTTTATCTATGTTTTTTTTGATTTTATTTATCACTTTAATAGCAGTCTATTTTATAAAGCTTGATACTAAACCAAACAATTCTATTAGTGCATATTATAATACTAATGGAGCATTTGCAGGATTTATACAAAAAAAAAAACGGATTGATTAGAGCTTGTGAATTTTCTACTAATGGTGCTATTTTAAGTTGCTCAAAATGGTTTGACGAAAAGCTTCTTAAACAGGGAAAAAATGAAGGACTATCAATAGAAGATATTTAGAATATTTATTTTTTTATTAAACGGTATTCCATATATTTAGCAGTATTTTTAGCAACAGTTTTTCCATAAAAGTTTTCTACTACTTTTAAGGATAAGTCTATTCCTGAAGCTACTCCTGATGAAGAAAAAATTTTATCCATGACATATCTTTTTCTTAACACTGAGGTAGAAGGACTTATATCTTTTAGAAGGTCAAATGCACTCCAATGCGTTGTTGCTTTTTTATTTTTAAGTAGGCCAGAAGCAGCTAGCAAAAGAGAACCAGTGCAAATAGAGATTATTAATTTTGTATTTCTTCTATTATAGATCCAGGACAATACTGATTTATTTGAAATAAGTTTTCTTGTCCCTTTTCCTCCTGGAATAAGTAAAATATCAAAGTTAGGTGCATCTAAAAAATTATAATCACAAACAACCTTCATTCCACCTGTGGTAATAATTTTTTTTTCTTTGCAAGAAATTGTAAAAATTTTAAAAGGACTAGGGTTTTTATAAATTTCATTTATATTTCTCTTATTTAAAACTTTAGAGCTTATTCTAGTGGAAGAGAAAACTTCATAAGGTCCAGTAAAATCTAAAATTTCTACTCCTTTAAATATAAATATACCAACTCTCATAAATATAATTTTATTAATCTTGTTTAAAAAAAAAATTACTATAAGCTAAGAATAGTGCAAATTTTAAAAAAATATAATCTTTTAAAAGAAAAAGTAAAACTAGCAGAAAAAAAAAGGTCATTTATGAGGGATGAAAAGACTTGGGCTAACTTAAGACAATTAAAAAAATTAAAGTTGGCAGTTAAAGATAGAATCGAAAATATCTAAGTTTTTTAACTATTAAATACTTCTGTAAGTGTTTTGAGATTTACTATTCTGTGTGTTACAATTTTTTTATTAGAAGCCTTATTTTCATTAAACTCATTATCAGGATTTAAATCGTTTAAAGGCTTTTTGAGAGCATGCTTATTCCATAGCTTGTAAATATTTGTGTCATTTATATTTTCCGGAAAATCATTTGTTGTCAGATCAACATCGCTTTTAAAAAACTTTGTAATCACTTTATTTTTTTTTTCACTATAATCAAAAGTAATAGTAAAAAAAACTTTGTAATAGTTGCTCATACTTAATTTTACAACAAATAAATTTGGTAAACAATAGAAAATGGCGCCCTCACAGGGACTCGAACCCCGAACTCGGTCTTAGGAGGACTGTGTTATATCCAGTTTAACTATGAGGGCCATGCTTAAACAAAACTTTCTTTATAATACTGTATTATTAAATTTTATATTTAACTTCAAAAAACAAATTATATTTTTTTTTTTTTATTTTAATTAAAAAAATGTTAAAAGTACTTATTATTTTTAATTAAGGGTATTTTTTATGGCAATGACAATACATCAAATGAGAATTTTTTGGGCAGTATCACAAGCTAAGTCATATACTAAAGCATCAAAAATGTTAGGGTTAGCTCAACCTTCACTCTCTCAACAAATAGCTAAGTTAGAGGATGAATTAGGCGCAAAACTCTTTAATAGAATTGCCGGAAAAATCCAACTTACAGATGCCGGGCAATTTTTATATACCAAGGCAGAAACTATATTAGCTAACTTTGAAGAAACTGAAGAAGGACTAAAGGAGTTTTCTCAAAAAACTAGAGGTATTTTAAAAGTAGGAATGTTGTCTTCTGTAGCAAGAAACATATTACCTCCAACGGTAAGAATTTTCTCAAAACTTTTTCCTAATGTACAGATAAATGTTCTTGAGGTGGCTCCTGCAGAAGCAATAGATTTATTATATGCTAGACAACTTAATATTGCTGTAGTGGCTGCAGATTCAGTAGCTGCAGCTAACTTATCGTTTATTGCAAATGAGGTATTTTCTGATCCTTATGTGCTAGCGGTTCCAAAGTTTATTAATCTTAGCAAAATTGAAAGTATTAAAGATTTAGATATAGATATGCAAGCTATTTTGAAATCAACTATAATGTTTGAGTTTGGTAGTCAGCATAAAAAAAGAATAGATGCATGGTTTGAAAAAAATTTAGGTGATATTAACATACTTGCTAATACAAGGTCTTATGAAGTAGCTTTGTCTATGGTTGAAGCAGGCTTAGGCGTGGTAGTTTTGCCAGCCTTGACAGCAGTTGTTGGAGCAGGTCGTGTATATAATGTAAATTTATACGAGACAAAAATTATGCAAAGAAGGCTAGTGTCTCTAACTCCAAATCAATTTTCTAAAATTGAGCCCTCTAAATCATTTATAAAATGTTTAGTAGAGGCAGGAAAAAATTTAAATTTACCAAAAATAAATCTTATACCTCCAATATTAAGCAATGCTAATAATGGAAATAATTAAAATTTTGGTATATATATATATGTAGGTTTCATATGGAAGTTTTTTTTTGGGGAGTTAGAGGTAGTATTCCTACACCGGGAAAATCATTTGCGGTGTATGGTGGCAATACATCTTGTGTAGAAGTAAGAGTAAATAATCATGTTTTAATATTTGATATGGGTTCAGGTATAAAAAATCTGGGCGATAGTTTGCTTCAAAGAAAGATTAATAATTTTGATATTTTTTTATCTCATTTTCATTACGACCATACTTGCGGACTACCTTTTTTTAAGCCTGCGTTCAATTCAGATGTTAATTTTAATATTAGGTCTGGAAGAAAAGATATGAAAAAAGTGTTAGGGGATCAGATTAGCAGCCCTTCTTTTCCGATCACTCTCAAAGAATTTAAAGCTAATATAAAATACGATAACTTTAAAGTAGGAGACATTATTACTATAAAAGATAATATAAAAATTTTTACTCTGTCCCTTAACCATCCGGATGGAGCTGTTGGGTATAGGTTAGAATATGATAATAAATCAGTTAGTTATATTACAGACCATGAACACGAAGAAAATGTTAAAAATGAAAAATTAATTAATTTTATTACTAACAGTGATCTTTTAATATATGATTCCACATATAAGGATGAAGAGTTTGAAAATTATAAAGGTTGGGGTCATTCAACATGGCAAGAAGGAGTTCGGTTATCTAATTATTCAAAAATAAAAAAATATGCTATATTTCATCATAACCCAGACAATAAAGATAATGTTATGAAAGAAATTGAAGAAGAAGCAAATTTAACTAGCAATAATATTATGGTTGCAAAAGAAGGAATGTCTGTAAAAATATAATTATGAAAGAAGATTTAAAACAAAAATTTTTACCTGATGAATATATTTTTAATCAAGGAGAAAAAGGTGATAAAGCTTATCTTTTACTTGACGGAAGGGTAGCAATAGAAGTTAACGGAAAAAAAGTAGCAGAAATATCAGAAATGGAAATTTTTGGTGAAATGTCATTAATTTTAAAAAAACCTAGGTCAGCTAGCATTAAAGCTTTAAAGCCTTCAATTGTACTACCTATAGACCAGAAAATTCTTCAAGATTTGTTGGAAGGTTGTCCACCTGTAGTAGCTTCTTTGGTCAAACAATTAGCGTATAGATTATCTCAGTGTGATAGTGAGATAGAGTCATTAAAAAAAAAAATTAATTAGAAGATTTTAAAATTTTTACATAAGTTGATAAACCAGGCACTATTTTGCCTTTTAGTTTTTTTGGAATCTCAATAGTAATTTTAACAGGAATTCTTTGAACTACTTTAATAAAGTTTCCAGAAGCATTTTGTGGAGGTATTAAACTAAAGGATGATGCTGAAGCTGGAGATATTGATAATACTTTTCCTTTTATCTCATAATTAGAATATGCGTCAATTGTTACTTTAACATTTTGGCCAATACTAATATTTTCAACTTGAGTTTCTTTAAAGTTTGCTATCACCCAGACATCTTCAATTGGTACTACTGACATCATAGGCCATCCATTTTTTACATAGACTCCTGGTTCTACAACCCTATTAGCTATAATTCCATCTATAGGTGATATCACAGTTGTAGATTTCAGGTCAATTAAAGCTTCTTTTTCTTTGCTTTTTAAAGATTTCATTTTTGCAATAAATCTTAATTTTTCAGNATTTAATTTTTCTACATTAATTTCTAGCTTCAGTATTTCTTTATCTATAACACTATAATTAATTTTTGATGCTTTTATNTCAGCTTTAAACTGTTCTACTCTAAAAAATGATTTATCATAATCTGCTGAAGCTTTTTCTAATTTTGATTTTGTAATAGTTTTATTCTTAAATAACTTCTCATACCTATTTTTTTCTGACTTAAAATATTTTAGAGAGGAGAGTTCAGAGTCTTTTTTTGCTTTTGCTCTGTTAATTTGAGTAGCAGACAAGTTCTTTTGTAAAACCTTTTCTTCTATTTTAAGTTTCTCTGCTTTTAAAAGTGATTCAATTTCTTTAATTTTTGCTTTTGCTGCTTCATACTCTGCTAATGCAATTTCATGCTTAGATAAAAAAGGTTCCTTTTCAAACTTTACTAATACATCTCCTTTTTTTACACTAGTATTTAAGACTCCTGGAACAGTTTCTACATATCCTTCTATTCTAGAAGAAATATTAGTTATTGATCCTCGTATATAAGCATTATCAGTAGAAATGTATTTACCATAATTTTTTTTCCAATAGATCAGCACTGCGATTATTAAAATTATACTGATAAAAAATATAAAATAAAATCTTTTCATTTTAAGTAAGTTAAACATAGTTTCTGAGTATTTAAAATATTATTTTGCTGGTGGAGCCGAGGGGGATCGAACCCCTGACCTCGTGAATGCCATTCACGCGCTCTCCCAACTGAGCTACGGCCCCAAGAGTAATTATTCATCAATATTTATTATAGTACTTGTATCATCTTCGTCTTCTTCTAAATTATCATTCTCAATATCTTCACTTTCAATAGCATCTATATCTTCGTTATTATTAACAATAGATTTCTCTATTTCAGGATTAGAAATTATAGGCTTCGTTTTAACTGCTGACTTATCTATAACTTCAGTATTACATTTTGGACAAATAATAGGTTGTTTGTTTAAATCAAAAAACTTTGCCCCACAATTAGAACAATGATGCTTTTCTCCCTTAATACTATTATTCATATTGTTTCTCCCAAATTAGGATGTTATTTTAATATTATAACTAAAATATTTTTAAAATAATTATATTTCAATAACTATTTGCTTTTTATATGTTTATAAAAAAATCTAAATCTGACTTTAATATTAAAAAAATTAATAATTATTACTTTTCTGGTAGTGATAGTTTATCAGGCTCAATTAAAGTGCCGGGAGATAAATCGATTTCTCAAAGAGCTTTGATTATTTCATTAATTAGTACTGGAAAAACTATAATTGAAGATATTTTGGATAGTGAGGATGTTTATCATACTATGCAAGCTGTAACTCAATTAGGAGCTATGTTGCGTGTGCATAATAACTATATAGAGGTAAAAGGAGTTGGTTTGGGAAACCTAGTAACTCCAAAAAAACCTATTTACATGGGTAATAGTGGAACTGGAACGAGGTTGCTTCTAGGCTTAGTTGCTGGTTCAAATGCATTAGTTACTTTTTATGGTGACAGCTCGTTGACTGAAAGGCCAATGGATAGAGTTCTTTTGCCACTCAAAGAGATGGGGGCAAGAATTATGTGCGATGATAGTAATAAGTTACCCATTACAATCATGGGGGCAAGGGCAAAAGGTTTTACTTTGCCAATAGATTATAAACTTTCAATACCATCTGCACAAATAAAGTCAGCTATACTGTTAGCTGCTTTAACAGCTAGAGGAACCTCATTTGTAACTGAATATAAAAAGAGTAGAAATTATACTGAAAAAATGCTTTCTGAAAGAGGTGTAATTTTAAAAAATAAAAAAATAAATAAAAGCAAAAATATTATTTCAATCAATGGAACTTCATTTATCAAACCTAGAAATATTAAAGTTCCAGGTGACCCGTCATCTGCTGCATTTTTGGCAGTAGCTGCTACTATAACAAAAAAAAGTTCTATCACTATAGAGAACGTTCTTCATGATAAATTTAGATTAGGTGTTTTCAATATTTTAAAAAAAATGGGGGCCTCTATAAATATTGTTAGACTCGAAAAAAATACTTGTAAAATTATTGTTAAATCTTCAAAACTAAAAAACTTTAATATAGAAAGTAGTAACTCATCAGCTTTAATAGATGAATACCCTATATTATCTATCGCAGCGGCTTGTTCTGAAGGAATAATGGTAATGAAGGGATTAGGCGAATTAAGATATAAAGAAAGCGACAGGTTTAAAGCAATTGTTGAAGGATTAGAAAAATGTGGTGTAGATGTTAAAAGTTTAAAAGATAATATCATTATTAAAGGTAGGAAAAAAATTAAAGGAGGTTGTACTATAGATGCAAAAAATGATCATAGAATTGCCATGTCTTTTAATATATTAAGTTTAATTACAGAAGAACCAATATTTGTGAGAGGAAACAAAAGCATTCTTACTAGTTTCCCAGGTTTTTTTAAAACCTTACAAGAATTAGGGGTAATTTCTTTAACTCATGAAAAAAAAAATATTTAGACCTATAATTACAATAGATGGTCCTGCAGCATCGGGTAAAGGAACTATAGCTAAAAGTGTATCTAAAGATTTTAACCTATTTTATCTAGAAACAGGTATCTTTTACAGATTGATAGGAAAGTTTTATTTAGTAAGCTCAAATAAAAGAAATATAAAAAAATTTTTAAACAGCATAAGAAAGGAATCTTTTTTAATAACTAAAAATGATAAACAAGAATTATACAATGAAGATGTTGCTGAAAAAGCATCTTTTCTAGCTAAATCAAAAGAAGTAAGATCCTTTGTTCTAACTAAACAATTAGAAATGCTAATGCACTACCCCAAGGAGTTTAATGGTGTAATATTAGAGGGAAGAGATTGCGGTACCGTTATAGTGCCAAATGCAGATATAAAGTTTTTTTTGACTGCCAATTTAGAAATAAGGGCAAAAAGAAGACATCAACAGTTAATAGTAAAGGACAAAAAAATAATATATGATGATGTATTGATGGATTTGAAAGTTAGAGATTATAACGATACTACAAGAAAAAACTCACCTTTAGTGAAGGCCAAAGATGCCATAGAAATCGATTGCTCATCTAAAGATATTAAAGAAACAATAATTATTGTAAAAAAATTTATTTTAAGTAAACTACCATATTTTAAATAAAAAGTTAGGAAACAATTAATGCAAAACAACCTGTCTACTAATGACACAAAAAATAAGAGTAAAAAAGTAGAAAATTTCGCAGAATTATTAGAGGAATCTTTTTCCAAAGAGATTAAAAAGGTAGGAAGTTTAGTTAGTGGAAGAGTAGTAGCAATTGAAAAGGAAGCAGCAGTAGTAGATATAGGCTTTAAGTCAGAAGGAAGAGTTCCTCTTAAAGAGTTTACTCCACCGGATAAGAAACCAAGTGTTGGAGACACAGTTGAAGTTTTCTTTGAACAGGCTGAAAATAAATTTGGAGATGCTGTACTTTCTAGAGAAAGAGCTAAGCGAGAAGCTGCATGGTCGTTAATGGAAAAAGCCTTAAATAAAAAAGAAAAAGTAAAAGGTTTTATAGTATCAAGGGTCAAAGGAGGGTTTTCGGTTGATTTAAGTGATGTTATAGCATTTCTTCCTGGCAGTCAGGTAGATGTGAAGGTTATAAAAGATAATTCATATTTATTGGGAACAAACCAAATTTTTCATATATTAAAAATGGATAGAAAAAGGGGTAACATTGTTGTATCTAGAAGGTCAGTTCTAGAAGAAGGTAGAGCTGAAGCTAAAAAGGAATTAGTGTCTAATATTACTGAAGGACAAGTAATGGATGGAATAGTCAAAAATATTACTGATTATGGCGCATTTGTAGATTTAGGAGATATTGATGGATTATTGCACGTGACTGATATTTCTTGGAAGAGAATTAGTCATCCATCAGAAGTTCTTAAAGTAGGACAAAAGATTACTGTTAAACTGATTAAGTATAACAATGAAACACAAAGACTCAGTTTAGGGATTAAACAATTACATGATGATCCTTGGAAAGGTGCTAGTGAAAAGTTTAAAGTAGGTAATACATATAAGGGAGTGGTTACAAATATTGCTGATTACGGAGCATTCGTAGAAATTGATAAAGGAATAGAAGGGCTTGTTCATGTTTCAGAAATGAGTTGGAACAAAAAGCAGACAAATCCATTTAAATTAGTAAATGCAGGTAAAGAGGTTGAGGTAGTTATTTTAGACTTTGATGAGGAAAAAAGAAGATTGAGTTTAGGTATGAAACAAACCACTCAAAATCCATGGGATGATATAAGCAAGAAATTTACTACAGGAAGTGAACATGAGGGAAAAATTGCTAATATAACAGAGTTCGGGCTATTTATAAAGATAACAGATGAGGTAGATGGCTTAATTCATATTAACGACCTTTCTTGGGAACAAAAACCAGAAGAAGCTGTAAAAAAATTCAAAAAAGGTGACTTAGTAAAGTATAAAGTATTAGAAATTGATGTAGACAAAGAAAGAATTGCTTTAGGTGTTAAACAATTAGAAAAAGATCCTTTCTCTGAGGCAGTAAAAGATGATATTAAAATTGGTAAAGTGGTAACTTGTGTCATAGAAAATGTTTTGGATACTGGTTTAGAGGTAGTAGTAGATGGAACTTTATCAGGATTCATTAAGAGAACAGGTTTATCCAGAGATAAAGATGAGCAAAAGTCATCTAGGTTTGCAAAAGGAGAAAAAGTTGATGCAATGATTACATCTGTTGACACAAATTCAAGAAAACTTTTACTATCTATAAAAGCTATGGAGTTGGAAGATGAAAAGCAAGCTATGAAAGATTACGGTTCTGCAGACTCAGGAGCCTCTTTAGGCGATATTCTAGGTGCAGCATTAGAAGCTAAATCTACTAACAATACTGAAAACAAGAAAGAAGAAAAAGAGGATAAAGAAAAAAATAAGGATAATAAAAAAGAAGATAAATAAAGGATTGTTTTGAAAAAATCTGACTTAATAATTGAATTTTCTGAAAAAAATAATATTACAGTTAAAGATTCAGAAAGACTGTTAGAAATAATTATTAATGAAATTACAGCTGCGTTAGCTAAAGGGAACAGAGCAGAATTCAGAGGTTTTGGGGTATTCAATCCTTCACTTAGGTTAGCTAGAACAGCAAGAAATCCTAAAACTGGAGAGTCTATAAAGGTACCTAAAACCACTATACCAACTTTTAAGATGGCAAAAAATTTTTACGAAAAATTGAATAGGTAGTTTAATAGTTTGCTCAGGATAACATTTTTATTTTTATTTATCTTACTATTGATATCTTTTGGAGCATCTAACTTAGAAACTATAAAAATTAGAATTTTTCCCATTTCTGCAGAGTTAAGTTTGCCAATTTATTTATTTTTTTACTTAAGTTTAAGCTTGGGTGTAATAGTATCTAGTATTTACATAATCTTTAAAAAAAGAAAAAAATGATTAAAAAGAATAAAGTAATAGTAGCGCTGGATACTAACAGTTTAGAAAAAGCTATTTCTGTTGCTACTCTAATAGATGTTGATATTGTCTTCAAAATAGGCATGGAGTTTTTTTATTCTTTCGGATATGAAGGTATAGAAAAAATTAAAAATATTAGAGGGAATATAAAAATATTTCTAGATTTAAAACTGCACGATATTCCCAATACAGTTTGTAAAGCGATAATTCCTCTCATAGAGAGGGTAACCCCTTATATGCTTACTTTGCATTCTACAGGGGGAGAGGTAATGTTAAAAAAAGTGGTTAAAGTTGTAAAAGAAACATCAAGAGAAAAAAGACCATTATTATTAGGTGTTACAGTTTTAACTTCTCTAGATTCTAATTCTTTAGTACAATTAGGTTGGGGATCTAATATTAAAAAAAATGTTATAAATTATGCTTTATTATGTAAAAGTACAGGATTAGATGGCGTAGTTTGTTCAGCCCATGAAATAGAGGATGTACGAAAAGCATGTGGAGAAAACTTTCTAATAGTTACTCCAGGAATTAGACTTGGAAAAAATTCTAATGATGATCAAGTAAGAGTTTTATCTCCAAAAGCTGCCTTTAATAAAGGAACAGACTATATTGTTATTGGAAGACCTATAATGAACTCTAAGAGTCCAAAAGAAGAAATATTAAATATTTTAAAATCAAATTAGCTTTATGATGCCTTTTATAAAAATTTGTGGAATTAGAAAGTATGAACATGTTAGAACCGCCGAGGCAAATGGTGCTTTTTGGTATGGCTTAGTTTTTCACAAAAAATCTCCTAGGCATATAGATTTGCATGATGCAAAAAAAATAGTACAAAGACCTACTTCAATTATTTCTCCCGTTGCAGTAACAGTAAACCCTAATGAAAGTTTTATAAAAGACTTAAAAGAAATAGGCATAGACAACATACAACTTCATGGAAATGAAACATTAGAATACTGTTCATATTTAAAAAATAAATTTAATGTTAAAGTATTCAAAGGA
Source organism: Candidatus Pelagibacterales bacterium (assembly GCA_002732015.1). Lineage (GTDB taxonomy): Bacteria > Pseudomonadota > Alphaproteobacteria > TMED109 > TMED109 > JAYYAX01. The sequence continues at coordinate 9,837 of PCCU01000030.1, read as the reverse complement.
ATAGGGCTAGAATCTGAAAAAGATATAGAGTTGGCAAAAAAATATTCAAAAATAGTGGATTGGATTATTTTTGACAAAAAAGATCTTATAATATACGGAGGCACAGGGGAAAGTTTTAATTGGAATATTTTAGACAAAATTGATATTAATATTAATTATATTATTTCGGGTGGGTTAACATATAAAAATGTATTAGAAGCTTTAAATACGACTAGTGCAAAAGGCGTAGATGTATCATCCGGAGTAGAAACAACATTAGGAAATAAGTCTGAAGATTTAATAAAGAAATTTTGTAAATCTGTTAAATTATGTCGAGGAGAAGAACACTGTTAAAAAAAAATTCATATAAAGATTTTCCAGATAAATTTGGTAAATTTGGTAACTATGGAGGAAGGTTTGTTGCAGAAACTTTGATGCCGTTAATATTAGATTTAGAAAAAAAATATAATCGTTTTAAAAAGGACAAACAATTTATTAAAGAATTTAATCATTTGTCAAAAACCTTTATAGGTAGGCCTAGTCCTCTTTATTTTGCAGAAAATCTTACCAATTATTTAGGAGGTGCAAAGATTTATTTCAAAAGAGATGAATTAAATCATACTGGGGCTCATAAAATAAATAATTGTTTGGGGCAAATATTATTGGCAAAAAGAATGAAGAAAAAAAGAATAATTGCAGAAACAGGTGCAGGGCAGCATGGTTTAGCAACTGCAACTGTATGCGCTCTTTTTGGTTTAAAATGTGTAATTTATATGGGGTCTAAAGACATAAAAAGGCAAAAGCCTAATGTATTAAAAATGAAATTATTGGGAGCTGACATAATTCCTGTAAATTCCGGGTCTTCTACTCTAAAAGACGCTATGAACGAAGCACTGAGGGATTGGGTAAGTAATGTAGTCGATACATTTTATATAATAGGTACTGCTGCAGGGCCACATCCGTACCCAATGATGGTAAGAGACTTTCAATCTGTAATTGGAAAAGAGGTAAGAGAACAAATTTTTGAATTTGAAAAAAAACTACCAGATTCTCTTATTGCATGCATAGGTGGTGGATCAAACTCACTTGGGCTATTTCATGATTTTTTAGATGAAAAAAAAGTTGCGCTTTATGGCATTGAAGCAGGAGGTAAGGGAATAAAGACTGGAAAACATGCTTCCTCTTTGCTGGCTGGAAAACCAGGCGTTCTCCATGGAAATAAAACCTATATTTTACAGAACAAATATGGACAAATAAGCGAGGCTCATTCTATTTCTGCGGGATTAGATTACCCTGGTATAGGCCCTGAACATAGCTGGCTAAAAGATATCGGTAGAGTAAAATATTTTTCCGTAAAAGATAATCAGGCAATTGAGGCACTAAAACTATGTAGTAAGTTGGAAGGCATTATTCCTGCTTTAGAACCTTCACATGCTTTATATTTTGTTACCAAGTTTGCGCCTAAAAAGAAAAAAAACCATATTATAGTAATGAATTTATGTGGTAGAGGCGACAAGGATTTAGATGCGATAGCTCCTTTATTGAATATTTAAATGGCTTATACTAAATACAATTGTAGAATAGAAAAAACATTTAGAGATTTAAAATCTTCTAATCAATCAGCTCTGATAACTTTTATAACGGCTGGAGATCCAAACTTTAACCATTCTAAGAAAATTTTATTTAACCTTCCAAATGCTGGGGCAGATTTAATAGAAATAGGAGTACCTTTTAGTGATCCAATGGCAGATGGTCCGGTAATACAGAAAAGCTATAAGCGTGCTATTAAAAATGGAGCTAATTTAGACAAGGTTTTAAAACTTGTAAAAATATTTAGAAAAAAAAATAATTATACGCCAATTGTTCTTATGGGATATTATAATCCTATTTTTAAAAAAGGCACAAAAGCTTTTTTTAAAGAAGCTGAAAAGGTTGGAGTTGATGGAATATTAATAGTAGACTTACCACCAGAAAATGATGATGAAATCCGAGAGTATTTAAAAGAATTTAAATTGAAAATTATTAGGCTTGCTACGCCCACTACTAATAGCAATAGACTAACTAAAATATTAAAAATAACCTCAGGGTTTTTATATTATGTTTCAATTACAGGGATAACTGGATCAGGGTTAAGTAAACTGAATATCGTAAAAAATGCTTATAATAAATTAAAGAAAAAATCTAAAATTCCAATCGTTGTAGGTTTTGGAATTAATACACCAGAAAAAGCAAAAATTGTTTCGAAATATGCTGATGGTGTAGTAGTAGGTAGCGCTATAGTAGATGAATTAGATAAAACAATTGAAAAAAAAAGTAATATAAACAATAATGTAATACGTTTGGTAAGGATGTTTTCCAAGGCAATAAAGGAAGCAAGGAATTAATATATGAATTGGCTGACTAATTTTGTAAAACCTAAACTTTTAGCTATTAAATCAAAACTTACAAAAAAAGAAAATTTATGGACAAAGTGTAGTTCCTGTGGCCAAATGAATTTTACCAAAGAATTAAAGGAGAATTATTACGTATGCGATAATTGTAATTTTCATTTAAGTATGCCAGTTAATGATAGATTAGAAAGCATCTATGACGATAAAAAATATGAAGAAATACACATAGAAAAAGTTATAGAAGACCCTCTTAGATTTAAAGACAAAATTAAGTACTCAGATAGATTAAGTAAAGTAAGAAAACAATTAAATTTAGAAGATTGTATTAAAGTAGTGAAGGGTAAAATTAATAATATTAAATTAATAACTGCAATTATGGACTTTAGATTTATGGGAGGTTCAATGGGTATGCAAGTGGGAGAAGGTATAGTAAAAGCTGCAGATGAAGCAAAAAAAAATAAATGCCCGTTGCTTATTATAGCTTCTTCTGGAGGAGCAAGAATGCAGGAAGGTATTTTGGCTTTAATGCAAATGCCCAGAACTATAGCTGCCATAGAAAATTTTAAAGAATTAAGCTTACCTTATGTAGTTCTATTTACTAACCCTACAACAGGAGGTGTTTCTGCATCTTTTACTATGGTAGGAGATATTTTATTAGCAGAACCAGGAGCTCTAATAGGATTTGCAGGGCCAAGAGTAATTAAAAAAACAGTCAACGAAGATTTGCCTGAAAACTTTCAAAAAAGTGAATTTTTACTTGAGCATGGAATGATAGATTTAATAGTTGAAAGAAAAAGGTTTAAAGAGCAGTTTTCTTTATTATTAAAACATTTAACTAAAAAAAATTAGGTTTAATTATTTATAAGTTTCTAGACCATGCTAACCCTAAGCTAAAATCTTTATTTAAAGATATACTAAAACTGCATCCTAGTGAGATACAACTATCTTTAGGTAGAATTAAGTTACTATTAAACAAATTAAATAACCCCCAAAACCAATTACCTCATACAATACACATTGCAGGTACTAATGGAAAAGGGTCAGTAGCAACATCTATATATCAGTTACAAAAACTTTCAGGAAAAAAAGTTCATGTTTATAGGTCGCCTCATTTAATAGCGTTTAATGAAAGAATTATAGTAGCAAATAAAATCATTGGTGATGAAGAGCTTTATAAATTATTACTATATATTTATAAAATTAATAATAATGATAATATTACCTTTTTTGAACTCTTCACTGCCGCAGCCTTTTATATTTTTTCAAAAATCAAAGCTGATATATTTGTCTGTGAAGTAGGGCTGGGCGGTAGATATGATGCTACAAATATTCTAAACGATAATAAAAAATCATGCATTATAACTAGTATAGGTTTAGACCATAAGGAATATTTAGGAAATAGTATAACAAAAATTTCTAAAGAGAAAGCTGGGATTTTAAAAAAAAATAACCTATTAATTTGTTCTCAGCAAAATAAAAAAGCTTTTAAGGTTATTAAAAAAGAGTCCAATAATAAAAAATGTATCTCATATTATTATGGAAAAAACTGGACAATAAAAGATAAATATTTATATTTTGAAAAAGAAAAAATTAATATATCAAGATTATCTCTTGTTGGTGATCATCAGTATCAAAATATCGGTTGTGCTATTCTTGCATGCTATAAAATAGCTTCGTTGAAAATAGAAAAAAATCTAATTCCCTTTTTAATAGAAAATATAAAATGGGAAGGAAGACTACATAAGTTAAACGGGACTATACAAAAAAAGTATCCTAATATAGAATTTTGGGTTGATTGTGCGCATAATATTTTAGGTTTTAAAGTTTTAAAAAAATGGGTAATTAAGAGCAAACTTTCTGAACTATTTATCATTTTAAGTGTAGGGACTCAAAAAGATTATAAAGGTATTCTGAACCAAATAAAAAAAATAAATCCAAAACTATTAATATTAGTTAAAAAAACAAATTTTAATAGCAGGTCAGTGAATGATTTAATAGTAGAAGCTAACAATTTAGAAATTAAAAACAAAGCATTTAATACAGTTTTTGATTCGATAAGATTTGTTTCATCAATAAATAAAAATCTAAACTATCAAAAAACTTGTCTTATTACTGGCTCTGTGAATTTAGTAGGAGAGGTTCTAGCAATAGATAACAATTGTTAGAGGTAAGTCTCTATCCATGATTTCAATTCATTTTTTTGTTGCAACCCAACTTGAGTAGACACCAACTTTCCTTCTTTAAAAAGCAATAGGGTAGGAATACTCATAATGCCATATTTAGAAGGAGTTTCTGGATTTTCATCTATATTAACCTTTGCGATCGTAATTTTATTTTCTTGTAATTCTTCTGACAGCTCTTCTAAAATAGGAGAGATTTGTTTGCATGGGCCGCACCATTCTGCCCAAAAATCACACAATACAATATTTTTATCATTTAAAACTTTTTCGTCAAAATCACTATCACTTATATTTAAAACCGCCATATTAATTCCTATATTTTTGAAGTTTTTCTTCAGTTTGCTCTAAATATTCATTAATTTCTTTTAGAGATCTTAATGAATCTTTATCATTTTCATTATCACATTTTTCTCTTAAATCATCAATCTTTTTATAGGCTTCGTACAAAGTAAGCCAGTTTTCATTATTATTACTTAAAAGACGGTCGCTGATACTTTTTCTTAATTTTTTTAAGGTTTTTTGATCTAATGATTCCGGGTTTTCTTCATAAATTAAAAGGTTAGCAAAGTAGGTGAGTCTTTTGTCATAGAACTTGGTTTTTATAATATTTTTCTTTTCCCAATCTGAGTGATGAAAATCAATCATTAATTTAGAATCTTGGTAAGAGGTAAACTTTTTATAAATTGACTCTTCTGCTAAAATATCATTTTGATTAGTAAAATTTTCTTTCTCTAAAGCTTTTTTTTCATAGTAAGAAATAATCCGTTCTTTAAATAAAGGATTATTTTTAATAAATTGATTTCTATTTAAAATTATTTTTTCAGATATTCCCTCATGTGTACTAACTCTATTGATAAACTTGTATGATTGAAATATAGGACTTTTATTTAATTTTATATTTCTAATAACTTTAGGTGATCTTTCAATATATTTATTAAAATTCTCATCGCTCATATTTATGACTTCAGCAGGATCTTTTTGTAAGTCAAAACATATAGCCCACTTATACAATGGATGTTCTCCTACAAATGACAAAAAATATAATTTAATTTTTCCAAAAAAGCTATCTATGTAGCAAAAAGGATTTTCAGAAATATACTGAATCAAATTATTCTGGCTTTTATTAGATATAGTTTCTGCCCATATATTAGTAGTTTGGTTTTTAATTATTTTTGCTAATTCTAATGTGGCTATTGTATCTCCCATTGCATCATGGGCTGTAAAATCAGAAATCCCATTAACTGGAGCGATTTTATCAAGTTTAAATATAGGGTTTCCTTTTTCACTAATTAAACTTTTTAGTTTTTCAGGATAGAAATAGTTAGTTGATCTTACAGAGTCTAATAAATCAAAACGATAATTTTTTTTTTTTATTGTAATATATGGATCTAATAAACTTCTAAAAAATGAGTTTCTCAAAAATTCTTCATCAAATTTGATAGAATTATAGCCTACGAATATTGCTGGTGACCAGCTTGCAAATTTTTTTTGTACATTTAGCATCAACTGGTAATGACTCAAATTAGTACTTAATAAAGTTTTCATTTTTATTTTATTTACTAATATAGCTTCTGGATGAGGAATACATGAAGAATTAATCTTACATTTATCTTCATATTTTTCTATTACTCTCAAATTTTCGTCTGTAAATATTGCAGCTACTTGTACTATTTGATCCCAAAATGCTGATCTTCCGGTTGTTTCTAAATCATAAAATACGTAATTCATTTAATATTTAACATTATAATTTATATAATTTATTAATAATACCATATGATTTTGTATCACCAATATGAAAAAAATCACCTACATGAACTACACCATAAAGCCTGCCATTTCTTTCTGCCAGGTCATACACTTTTTTTAAGGAAAAAGTTTTTTCTGCAAAGTTATTTAGAATTCTTTTATTAATAATTTGCCATCCTGTAAATATATATTTTTGAGAAACCTGACTGCTTTTTGTAGTTAATCTAGAGGCACTAGAACAGGATAGCTTGCTGTAATCACCATTACCATGATAGCCAAAAGTATTTTTTTTTTTTGATAACAATAGCAGCACATCCATATTTTTTTTTTTATAATTAGAGTAAAGGGTTTTTATCGGGCAGTTTCTAAAGTCATTTTTTAATATAGAGTCACCATTGATAACTAATAAATTAGAATTTTCAAACTTTTCAATTGCATTTTTAAGTCCTCCGCCAGTTTCTAGTCTATTTTTTTCAAAAGTAACAATTATTTTTGGGAGTTTTTTTCTGGATTTAAAATTTTTAATAAATTTTTTTATAGTTAAATGTTGATAAGATGTATTTATTACTATTTTTTTTATTCCAGTGTTTGCTACTTTGATAATATTTCTTTCAAGAATGCTGATCTTATTAATTTTTATTAAGGGCTTTGCCATAAACTTTGTAAAGTGACGCATTCTTTTTCCTTTTCCTGCCGCCATTAGCATAGCATCAATGTCATTAATTTTTTTTTTGTAATTAAAATACATATTTGTTAAACCAATCATTTAAATCTTTTAGTTGAGGGTAATTAATATTTTTTTTAAGTAATTCCCATGTTCTAGGAATAAATTTAATATAATTCTCTTTTTTATGTAAAAGCTTCAGTCTATAAAAAATACCAATAATTTTTATCAGTCTTTGTGTGCCAAATATGAAATATGACTCTTCAAATAATTTGTGGTCTATTTTATTTTCATACATGTAGTAGTTGTATAACCTACATCTTTCTTTATCTGAAATATTTACTCTTACGTCCTGCAATAGGGATACTAAATCATAGCAAGGATGACCGATTACAGCATCCTGAAAATCTATTAATCCTATTTTTTTTATACCATCCCTATTCCTTAGCCAAAAGAGATTGTCCACATGAAAGTCACGCAAAACTACCGCCTTCTTATTATAATTATCAACCTTACAAAAAAGACTATCCCATATTTCATTCCATAACGATATAGCCTTTCTCGCCTTATTTTTATTATAAAAAAGATACCAATCAATAAATAAGTTTAGTTCTTGTTTAAAGATAAATTTTGAATATTTATTTAAAAAATTGGGTGGTTTTTTTTTAGACAATGACCTTAATAGCTGTATGCTAAGTTCATATTTTTCTTTCATATCTTTATTTTTAAGAGTACTAAATTTTGAGTCTCCAAAATCCTCTATCATACAAAACCCCTTAGATAATTCTCTATAAAAAATATCAGGCGTTGAATAACCCTTTTTACTTAACCAATCTGAAATTTTTACAAAACTTTTTAATGAATTTTTTTCATAAGATGAGTCCATTATTAAAAAATTTTTTTTTTTTATTTTACTTCTATAGTAATTCCTTTTAGATGCATCACTTTCCAAAGCTAAAAGCTTTGTACTAGGAACTTTTGCATTACTTAAAAATTTTAATAAACGTGCATCTAAGTTATTTTTCAATAAAATTCCTTTTAAAATTTTTACCTAATCTTTTTTTCCAGATTTCATTTCCATGCAAAGTTATAGTTCTTAAATTTTTACTATACTCTAAAGTTATACTAAGTTTGCTAACAGGCAAGTATGTGTCAACTTTATTAGCCCACTCAATTAAAAAAATTGAGTCTTGAAAAAAATCTAAAACTCCTAAATTAAAAATTTCTTGCTCATTTTCTATTCTCCAAGCATCCATATGATAGATTGTAGCTTTCTTACTCTCATACTTAAAGTAAATGTTATAAGAGGGACTTGTAATATAATCTATTTTAGTTGCACGACTTATAAAGTATCTTACAAAAGTAGTTTTTCCGACACCAATGTCACCGTATAAAGCAAAAATATCTCCTTTTTTACTTAATTTAAATAAAAATTCTGCAATAGATTTTGTTTTTTGTATAGAATTTAGTGAAGCTTTATAAAGATACATTTAATATCTATATTGACCTGGTTTGAATGGACCTTCTTTTTTAATTCCTAGATATTCAGCCTGTTTTGATGATAATTCAGTAAGTTTAGCGCCTACCTTATCTAAATGAAGCTTAGCAACTTTTTCATCCAAATGTTTGGGTAATGTGTAAACCTTATTTTCATAAACCTTATAATTTTTGAAAAGTTCAATTTGTGCTAGCACCTGATTAGTAAATGAGGCACTCATTACAAAAGACGGGTGTCCTGTTGCACAGCCTAAGTTAACTAACCTACCCTTTGCTAACACAATTATTTTTTTTCCATCAGGAAAAGTTACCATATCAACTTGTGGCTTAACTTCATTCCAGGCAAAGTTATTTAAAGAGCTAATTTGAATTTCTGAGTCAAAATGTCCAATATTACATACAATAGCTTGATCTTTCATTTTTCTCATATGTTCTAATGTGATTACATCAATGTTACCAGTAGCTGTAACAAAAATATCAGGTATTGATGCAACTTCATCAAGATTAACTACTTCATAACCTTCCATAGCAGCTTGCAAAGCACATATAGGGTCTACCTCAGTTACCATTACTCTAGCTCCTGCACTTCTCAAACTTGCAGCTGAACCTTTTCCTACGTCTCCAAAACCTGCAACTAAAGCAATTTTTCCAGAAAGCATTACATCTGTTGCTCTTCTTATCCCATCGACTAGGCTTTCTCTACATCCGTACAAATTATCAAACTTCGACTTAGTAACAGAGTCATTAACATTTATTGCAGGGACCTTTAAGGTATTTTTCTCTTGCATATCATAAAGCCTTTGCACTCCAGTTGTAGTTTCTTCACTCAATCCTAAGATATCATCTAACATGCTATTGTAATTATCATGCATAATTTTTGTTAAGTCTCCACCATCATCTAAAATCAAATTAGGTTTCCAATCCTCTGCTTTTATAGTTTTTTCTATACACCACCAGAAGTCTTCCTCTGTTTCATTTTTCCAAGCAAAAACCGGTATTCCTTTTTTTGCTATAGCTGCAGCTGCATGGTCTTGTGTAGAAAAAATATTGCAAGAAGACCAACGTACTTTTGCCCCTAAAGCTACAAGAGTTTCAATCAATACTGCTGTCTGTATAGTCATATGTAAGCAACCTATAATATTAGCTCCCTGTAAAGGTTTTATATTTATGTATTCCTCTCTTAAGGCCATTAACCCTGGCATTTCTTTTTCTGCAATTGAGATTTCTTTATTACCCCATTCAGCTAAATTAATATCTGCAACTTTATAATCTATATTTTCCATTTTTCCTCGCTTTATTTAATATTTATGTGTTCATCAAAATAGCTAATACGTCTTCTGCTTTTTTTATTCCAATAATTTTTTTTTTAATATTATTATGA
>PCCU01000029.1 GCA_002732015.1 Candidatus Pelagibacterales bacterium | reverse complement strand
TGCTGCATTATATACATCAGTACCTTTTCCAAAAGCATGCTTTCTCATTTTAATATCATTATCATGATCATCAAAATGCACATTAGGAATAGGCATACCATTTTGATCTTTAACATCAGTATTTAATGAAACAGCATTTTTCTCTTGAGGCATGTCTTCACCAACAATCCACATTCCCGCTAAGTGGTCATAGTTTTCTAATGCATTAGAAACTTTCTCACCCCATCCAGGAACTCCTGGTATTAAGAAACCTGCCATAAAAGGTAACCCTAATGCTAGCGTCTCTAATTCGTAGCCTCCTACAAAACCTCTTCTTGGATCGTTAATAGACTCATCAGTAATAATTCCCGCCATAGTAGTCCCTCTATGAAAATTAACAGGCTTGTCCATTAAAGCATAAACAGAACCCGTTAAGTGTCTCATATAGTTTTTTCCTACTTGACCAGAAGAATTTGATAATCCATCTGGATACATTGATGAATTTGACATCAATAGAAGTCTTGGAGTTTCTATAGAGTTACCTGCAACAGCAACAATTCTTGCTTTTTGTTTTTGCTGATTACCGTCTTTGTCTACATAAACCACTCCATCAACTTTTCCACTCTTATTATGGGTAATTTGAATAACGTGAGCTTGTGTTCTTAACTCAAAATTACCGGTCTGTTCAGCTTTAGGAATTTCAGAATAACCTGCAGACCATTTAGCTCCAGACTTACAACCCTGAAAACAAAACCCTAATTGCAAACAAGCATTTCTACCATCTCTAGGCATACTGTTAATTCCCATTCTTCCAGTATGAACATCTTTATATCCTAGTTTTTTTGCTCCATCATAGAAAACTTTGAAGTTATTATTTCCTGGCAGACCTGGAATTCCATGAGTTCTTGTAACACCAATTTTATACTCAGCCTTATCGTAATATGGTTCCATTTCTTTTAAATCTATAGGCCAATCCAAAAGATTAGCTCCAGCTACATCACCATATTCAGTTCTTACTTTAAATTCATGCTCTTGAAATCTCAAAGAAGCTCCTGCCCAGTGCAATGTTGACCCACCTACACTTTTAACAATCCATGAAGGTAGATTAGGCCAATTAGTAGCAATAGACCAACTCCCTGAAGTAGATCTATTATCTAACCAAGCAGTTTGCAAAAAAGCACTCCATTCGTCATTTATAAAATCATCAGGAGAATAGTTCTTTCCTGCTTCTAAGCAGACAACTTTCACACCTTTTTGAGCTAACTCATTAGAAAGAGTTCCTCCTCCTGCACCGGATCCTATTACTACCGCAACAGAATCATCATTTAAATCAAATTTTTTAGCCATGATACTTTATTACTCCTTAATTATTCCCACCAGCCTTTTGGGCTAGCTTTTTCAGGTGGTTGCGGCCAGTCTGCATCTTGAAAACCTCTTAGGTAATAGCCACCCTGATCATAGGCAGCACCTTGATAACCTGCAACATCCCAAACTTTTTTGTTATTGTAAAAAACACTTACCATTTCCCATCTCATAGTATTGAAAAATGCGTTTCCTTGGATCTTTTTCAAAATAGCTACTCTGTCTTTATAAGAAGCTTTCATGTATTTTCCGCCTGCTTCACTATCTATTTCAGCAACTCCATCTACAAAAGACTTCTTAAGAGATTCGTCAGTAGCAGCTTTTCCATCAAGAGAATCCACTGAGATCATATATAGTTCATCAGAAAACTTCTTACCTGGAAAAAGATCTTTGCTTACCAATAACATTGTTTTAGCAACATGACTGTCTAGTGAACTTTTCTTTGCAGCCCAAGCGTTAAAAGCATTTAGCTGAACCATACCGCCTGCTAGTGCAACAAAACCTGTAGCTTTACCTGAGTTTTTAAGAAAAGATCTTCTATTCAAACTTATCTTCTTCATAACTCCTCCCGTGTTATTATTAAAAAAATAAAAATTTGAAAAAAATTATAACAGTATTTTTTGCAAAAGTGAAACAGTTATAAATTTAAGATATTAAAATATTAATTTTCTACACTGTAACAATAACCATGCGCAACATGGATATAATCTACTTCGTTTCCTTTTCCCTCTAACCAATAATCAGTTATAAATGTTTTTCTATATCTTAAAGTTTTTAAGGAAAACTTTATTTGATAAACATTTATTGTCCCTTTAGCCCTACAAGTTAAAATAGTTTTAGTTTTGTTTTTTTTACAATCAAACTGGTACTTTGACTCAGATTCTTTTTTAAAGGTATTATCTTTTTCTTTTAGAGTCTCAAAATTATTACTAAAAATCATTAAAGTCTTATAAGGAAAAAATTGTGTATCTTTTAAAAACTTTCTATTATTTTGAAATAACCCACTTGCACTTGTTTCCAATAAACATTCATACTCTGATTGATAATCATTAATAGCTTTCATTTCAAAGTGGAGAGCCAGAAAAAAACTTATAAAAATAAGTAATCTCAATTTTTATTACCCTCTACCTGCAATTGTAACTCCTCCATCCATTGTAATGACTTGCCCCGTAATAAACGAACCTGCTTTAGAAGCTAATAGAATTGCTGCGCCTATGACTTCGTCAACAGTGCCTATTCTGCCTAAAGGCGCTTGTTCTTCAACATGTTTTAAAATCTCTGGATTTTCCCATAGTTCTCTAGCAAAATCTGTTTTAATTATACCTGGACATAGTCCATTTATATTTATATTAAACTTACCTAACTCCACTGCCAAGCTCCTGATAAGACCAATATCAGCAGTTTTTGAAATAGAATATGCGCCTAGATTTTTTACACCTTGCAACCCAGCAATAGAAGATACAATTATTATTGAAGAGCTTTCTCTTTTCTTTAAATAAGGTATTGATTTTTTACATAACCAAAGATTAGATTTAACATTGTTATTCATAATTTTATCGAAAAGTTCATCAGGTATTTTTTCCAAATCTCCATAATAAGGGTTGCTAGCAGCATTACAAATTAGAACATCAAGTCTTCCATACTTTTCAATACAAAAATCTACTAGTTCCTCACAGTGGTTTTTTTTCGAGATATTACACTCCTTAGAAAAAGCAATGCCTCCCTCTTTAATAATTTCCATTTCTACTTCTTTGCAAGCTTCTAATTTTCTAGAGGATATAATTAATTTTGCGCCAAATTCTGAAAACCTTTTTGCCATGCCCTTGCCTATACCTCTTGAAGATCCTGTTATTACAACGGCTTTATTTTCTAGGTTAAATAATTCATGCATTTTTTACCTTTCTAAGTTTATTATTTATATATAAATCTTTTTACAAAATGTGTCGAATGTATTAGTGTATAATTTTATAGGTATTACTATGTCAAATCATGAAACCAAAGTTAAAGCTAACCACCTAGAAATTGAAAAATCATGTATGAAAAACTATGAGGAATTAACAGAAAAAGATTTGAGAATCCAATTAGCAGCTTCATATAGGCTGGTAGAAGAATTAGGGTGGTCATTTTTAATATTTGGACATCTAACGGCTAGAGTACCTGGACCAGAAAAACATTTTTTAATAAACCCTTATGGTTTGATGTATGATGAAGTTACTGCATCTAATTTGGTAAAGATTGACTTGGAAGGAAATATTGTTGAAAAGTCAGACTGGGATATTAATCCTGCAGGCTTCATAATTCACTCAGCTGTTCACTCTACTAAAAATAATGCTCATTGCGTAATGCACACTCACACTAACGCTGGTATGGCGATGGCAGCTTTAAAAAAAGGTTTAATTAATATAGATTTTAGTGGTTCTGCCTATCATAATAGAGTTGCATATCACGACTTTGAAGGAGTAACCATAAGAAAAGATGAGTGTAAACGTATCGCAGATAACTTAGGAGAAAAAAGCATTCTAGTTTTAAGAAACCATGGATTACTTACTACCGGCGGAACAATAGCAGAGGCTTTTATGAAGCTGTATACATTAGAGAGTGCTTGTCAAGTTCAATTAATGGCTAGAGCATGTGATGAGACCTATGAAATGGTGCCCGACAACATTGCAGACAGTCATGCAAAAGATCTTAAAGATGCTGCAAGCTATAGACTAGCTTTTAGGGCATTAGTTAGAAGAATGTTGAAAAAAGATCCATCTTTTATTTTATAGTTTATTATTATTTTTAAAAAGGAGAATTTAAGTGAAAAGAACTTTTCAACCAAGCAAATTAGTTAGAAAAAGAAGACATGGGTTTAGAACAAGAATGTCTACAAAGTCTGGTAGAATAATATTATCTAATAGAAGATCTAAAGGAAGACAAAGACTTTCTGCATAATGGAAGCTATAAAAATTACAAAAAGTTTAGAATACAAGTTGGTTTTAGCTAATGGAAAAAGAATTAGAAGTAGTAACTTTAACTTACAATATTTATCAACTGAAGATAAATCAATTAGAATTGGAATAACATCTAGTAAAAAATTGGGAAACGCTGTTAAGCGAAACTATGTAAAAAGAAGAATTCGATCATTATTCTTTAAGATCCTTTTAAAAAATAGTATTAAGGCAAAACATTATGTAATTATTGGGAAAAAAGGAATATTATTTGAAAAATTTGATAATTTATATGAAGAATTAAAATTAATTTTTAAAAATATAGAAAAGTAATATAATGAACGAACAAAAAAATTTATTATTAGCTATAGTAGCTTCACTNTTAATATTATTAGTGTTCCAATACTTTTTTCCTAATAAANCAGANATTAAAACAATAGANAATGATAATGTTATTAAAAGTNANATGAACTCTATTCAAAGCAAGATNCTTNCTAGAGAAGAAATTGTAGCTAGNGATAATAGAATTTTTATATCNAAGGAATCTAGATTAAAAGGGTCTATATCCTTAAAAGGCGCTAGATTTGATGACATAATTTTAAGAGACTATAATAAATCACTTTCTAAAGACTCAGAATTAGTAACTATTTTTTCTCCTAGAGAAACTTCTTCTCCTTATTTTGCTGAGTTTGGATGGGTAGCAAAAGATAATAATACAGATGTTCCTTTACCAGATACTTTATGGAGAATAAAAAATGGGAAAGAGTTAAATATAAACAACCCTTTGACTTTAGAATGGGTTTCTCCTGATGGATTCATATTTACCAGAATTATAAGCTTAGACGAAAACTATATGTTTTCCATTGAACAAAAAGTAAAAAATAATACTAAAAAAATACAGAGCTTTATTCCATATGGCAGAATTAATAGAAGCGGTACTCCAAAAACATCAGGGTTTTATATTCTTCACGAAGGTCCAATTGGGGTACTAAATGAAAGACTTGTAGAAATTGATTATGATGATTTATTAGATGAAAAAAGCACACGCAACATCAGTAATGGCGGGTGGTTAGGTATTACTGATAAATATTGGCTAGCAGCAATAATACCAAATCAAACAAATACAATAGAAGCAGGGTTTAAAGCGACTGCAAATAATGGAGTTAGATACCAAGCAGAATTCATTAGTTCAGCTTTAGAAGTTCAGCCGAATCAAGAAGTTTCAATAAAATCAAATCTTTTTGTAGGAGCAAAAGAAGTCGACTTATTAGATTATTATTCTGAAAAACTGTCCTTGAATATGTTTGACAGAGCTGTAGACTTTGGTTGGTTTTATTTAATAACTAAACCTTTATTTCAAATTCTTCATTGGTTCTCTGGTATTTTTGGAAATGTAGGGTTATCTATTTTAGCTTTAACAGTACTTATTAGAATTGGTTTGTTTCCATTAGCCAATAAGTCTTTTAAGTCCATGAGTAAAATGAAAATACTCACACCAAAAATACAAGAAATTAGAGATAGATATAAAAATGATAAACTAAAAATGCAGCAAGAAATAATGCTTGTATATAGAAATGAAAAAGTTAATCCTTTGTCCGGATGTCTTCCTATTTTAATTCAGATACCGATATTTTTTGCACTGTATAAAGTACTTTTTGTAACATTGGAAACCAGACATGCACCCTTCTTCGGATGGATAAAAGACTTATCTGCTCCAGATCCAACAACTATTTTTAATCTTTTTGGTTTATTAAATTTTACACCTCCTTCTTTCTTACTTATTGGCGTATGGCCAATTTTAATGGCATTAACTATGTTTCTACAAACCAAGTTAAACCCTACTCCTCCAGACCCTTTGCAAGCCAAAATAATGACTTACCTGCCTTTAGTTTTTTTATTTTTATTTGCTACATTCCCTGCAGGACTTGTTATATATTGGACTTGGAATAATGTTCTATCTATAGGCCAGCAATGGGTTATTATGAAAAAAACTAGCTAAGTAAAATATGAAATCTATAAACTTTAATTTTATAGAAAAAGTTTTAAGTTTTAAAAAATTTGATATTCAAAAAAATCTAATTTTACCAGAAGTCTGTTTTGCAGGCAGGTCAAATGTAGGAAAATCATCTTTGATTAATTCCTTGCTAAATAGAAAAAATATAGCTAGAACCTCAAAAAAACCTGGGCAAACAAAAACAATTTTGTACTACAGAATAGATAATTATTTTTCTTTAGTGGACGTTCCTGGTTATGGGTATGCAGAAACTTCAAAAAAAAATGTTACTGAAATATCGATACTCCTTAATGAATACTTTACTATTAGTAAAAATTTAAAAATAGTATGTGTGCTTATTGATTCTCGACATGGGCTAAAAAAAATAGATTTAGAATTTTTATCTTTTTTAGAAAAAAATAAATTAATCTATATGTTTATTTTAACAAAGTCTGACAAACTCTCATTAAGCAACAAAGAAAAAGTTTTGAAGACTTTCAGCCAGTTTGAAAAAAAGCGTTTTTTCAAAATAATTTTTACTAGCACTAAAACCAAAGAAGGTATAAAAGAATTAAGAAGAGATTTATTACAAATAATTTCGAAAAATGAAAACAAAACTTAAAAAAATATCTAAAATAATTTCTTCTTCCTTTTCAGATATTAATGAAAACTTAAAAAAATATAGAAACGAAATAATAGTAGTAAAGTATGGTGGTAGTGCGATGTTGAATCCTAGTCTATCAGAAACATTCTATAAGGACATAGAAATCATAGTTAATGCTGGTATTAAACCAATAATAGTTCATGGAGGAGGCCCCCAAATAAATAAGAATCTAGAATCATTAAATTTTAAGCACAAGTTCTATAAAGGAATGAGGATAACTGATGAAAAAACATTAAAAGTAGTTCAAATGGTATTAACAGGATTTATAAATAAAAATATTACTACAAGTTTATGTAAAAAAAATTTATCAGCTTTGGGAATATCTGGAATTGACGGCAACTTGATAGAAGCAAAAAAATATACTTTTTATGAAAAATCAAAAAAAGTTGACCTAGGGTTCGTTGGAAACCCAATTAAACTAAATACAAAACTAATAAAAAATCTTCTTTCTTTTGGAATAGTTCCCGTAATTGCGCCAATGGGAGCTAATAAAAAAGGAGTCAAATATAATATAAATGCTGATATAACCGCAGGCTTTATTTCTCATAAAATGAAAGCTAGAAGACTTTTAATGCTAACTGATGTTGCTGGAGTGGTAGACAGCAACAATGAATTAATAGGAGAGCTTAAGCTTAGAGATATAAAAAATTTGATTGCTAAGGGTGTGATATATGGTGGCATGATACCAAAGGTAAATACTTGCATAGAAGCAGTTAAAAAAGGAGTACGAGCATCTGTTATTATCGATGGTAGAGTAAAGCATGCTTTACTCAAAGAACTCTTCAGTAGTAAAGGCGTAGGAACACTATTTAGAAAATAAAGTTTATGCAGGATTTATTAATTGATTTAGATAACACCATATATAGTGAAACAGAAGAAATTTTTTCTCAAATTGATTTAAAAATGAAATCCTTCATTTCTACTGAATTAAATGTAACTCTAGAAAAGGCATATATTATTCAAAAAAAATATTTTTTAAAATATGGTACCACTCTAAGAGGGCTGATGATAAATCATAACATTAAGCCCTCATTCTTTCTAAAGTATGTACATGATATAAATTTAAAACCAATTAAAAAAAATTTAGATCTAAAGAGTGAGCTGAAAAGATTTAAAGGTAAAAAAATAATTTTTACTAATGGAACTACTGAACATGCAATTAATGTTTTAAAAAAGGTTGGTGTATTTAAAGAAATAGATAATATTTTTGATATTAAAGATGCAGATTACATTCCTAAACCAGCCTTACTTACTTATAAAAAAGTTGTTAACAAATTTAAAATAATTCCACATAATACTATTATGATTGATGATATTAAAGCAAATTTAGTCACAGCTAAAAAATTAGGGATTGGGACAGTGCTAGTAAAAAAAAAAACCGTCTCAATTAAATAAAAATATAATAGATTATTCTTTTAGTGACATAGCTAGTATAATTAAAAAAATTAATAACAAGGAAATATTTAATGAAAATTGAAAAACTTAAAGATGAGATAAATTGTATTTGGAAAAAAAAAGAACAAGGTAAAAAAATAGTCTCAAAAAGAGATGTTAGTACAATAATGGAAACTATTAAAAACCTTGACAGTGGTAAAGTTAGAGTAACAGAAAAAATCAATAGTAAATGGATTTTAAATCAATGGGTGAAAAAAGCAGTTTTATTATCTTTTCAAGTTACTGAGCAAAAAATAATAGCTAATGGTCCAGGAAAATCTTATTGGTGGGATAAAGTACCATCTAAATTTGAAGGTTGGAAAAAAAATGACTTCGCTAAAGCCAAGTTTAGGATTGTACCTAATGCTGTTGTAAGGAAAGGATCATTTATAGATAAAGATGCTGTTATAATGCCTTCTTTTATAAATATTGGAGCATATGTAGGTAGCGCTACGATGATTGATACATGGGCAACAGTAGGTAGTTGTGCTCAAATTGGAAAAAACTGTCATATATCAGGAGGAGCAGGAATTGGAGGAGTTTTAGAACCATTACAATCATCTCCAGTAATTATTGAAGATAACTGTTTTATAGGCGCAAGGTCTGAGGTAGCAGAGGGCGTAATAGTTGAAGAGGGAAGCGTTCTTTCAATGGGAGTTTATATAAGTGCATCTACAAAGATCGTAGAAAGAAAAACAGGAAAAGTTTTTTATGGAAAAATTCCAAAATACTCTGTAGTAGTGCCTGGAAGTTTTAATGACAAAAAATCTAAGGTAAATTTGTATTGTGCTGTAATAGTAAAAACTGTTGATGAAAAAACTAGGTCAAAAACTTCCATTAATGAATTATTAAGAAACTAACTACTCTTCCACTAAAGGTCTTGAAAGTAATTCTTTAATAACCTTATCAAAAGTATAATTTCTTACCAAAACATTATAAACTGCTGTCAATATAGGCATATTTATTTTATGCTTTCTCTTTAAATAATAAACAACTCTTATATTCTCTAAGCCTTCTGCTACATGATCACTTTTTTGAAGAATATTTCTTAAAGCTTGACCTTTTCCTAACATGTAGCCAAGCCTATAGTTTCTAGATGATTTTGATACACAAGTTAATATAATATCTCCTATACCTGAAAGGCCTATCACTGTTTCCTTTTTACCTCCAATACTCTCCGTTAATCTTATGATTTCTTTAATTCCTCTTGCTAAAATAGCNGCCCGAGCATTCTCTCCTAAATTTAGGCCCTCTGTTAAACCTGCNGCNATAGCTAAAACATTCTTCATAGTACCATTTATTTGTACCCCTATAATATCTTTGCTTAAATAGACTCTAAAATAACTATTACTTAACAAACCTACAGTAATATTTGCCAGACTAGAATTTTTAGTAGCTAGCGTTATAGCAGTAGGTTTCTTATTCAATACATCAATAGCAAAAGAAGGGCCACTTAGAATTGCAATATTTGATTTAGGAAAAAGTTTTTTTAAAATATCACTTAAAAGTTTTTTTCTTTTTAAATCTATACCTTTTGAACAAATTATAAAATTGTATAAATTAATTTTATATTTATAAAAATGTTTTTGGTGCTTTTTAAAAAAGCTATATATAAATTGTGAAGGTATTACTACAAAAACTATAGAAATATTTAACTTGGGCAAATAGGAAGATGCTATTATGTTTTTATTAATTTTTTTTGAAGGCAAATATTTTTCATTAATAAATTTTGAGTTAATTGTATTAGCTACTTCTTTTTCAAATGACCATAAATAAATTTTCTTTTTTGTATTTTCAGCTAATAAATTTGCTAATGCTGTACCCCACGCTCCTCCTCCTAATACTAAAATTTCACTCATAAAAATTTCCTTTTTCTAAAGGCCATCTAGGTAAAGCTTTAAAATTTAAAGAACTCTCAAAGCCTAATTTAAATCTTTCATAACCAGCCCAAGCTATCATAGCACCATTATCAGTACATAAATTAGCAGGAGGTATATATGGCTTTTTGTTGCTATTAGTAATAGTTTCGATAAAATTTTTTCTTAAATAAGCATTTGAAGCTACACCGCCCGCTACTACCACACTTTCATATGCTGGAAATTTTGTATTAGAATACTTTATTGCTCTTTCAAGCTTGTTTATCAATATATCTGATATAGTTTTTTGAAAACTAGCAGATATATCCTCTATGAAGTTTTCTGAGAGTAAATTACTTTTATTGTTCTTCACTAATTTAATAATATGAGACTTAAGCCCTGAAAAAGAAAGGTTTAAATCAGTATCTGCTTTTCTTAATAATGGTTTAGGAAAAATAAATGCCTTTTCATTTCCCTTAAGAGCTTTTTGTTCTACTTCTGGACCGCCAGGAAATTTTAAGCCTAAAGCTTTTCCTACTTTATCAAAAGCTTCTCCTACAGCATCATCTAAGGTTCCACCCATAAAAGCGTAATCATTTATATTTTTTAAAAAATAAAAATTAGAATGTCCTCCAGATATAAGTAGCACTAAATAAGGAAACTTTATTTCACTAACTAATCTAGCCGTTAAAACATGTCCTTCCAGATGATTTACTGCAATAAAAGGAAGCTTCTTAACCTGAGCCAAAGTTTTTGCAAATGACAAACCTACTAACAAACCTCCTATCAGCCCAGGTCCTGCTGTAGCAGCTATAATATCAATATTATTTAGACTTAATCCTGACATTTTAAATGCTTTTTTTGCCATTCTATCTATTTGAAAAACATGATTTCTTGCAGCTAACTCAGGAACAACTCCTTGGTACGACTCATGTATCTCATCTTGGGAAATTCTCTCATTTGAAAGAATTTGTTTTTTACTATTAACTATTGCGACTGAAGTATCGTCACAACTACTTTCTATTCCTAAGATTTTCATATAAATTCATATTATAGGTTAAAAAAATTTAATGAATAATAAAAGAAAAATATTAATTGGAAGTAGAAAAAGTAATTTAGCAAAGGAGCAAACTAAATTAGCTCTAAGAAAATTCAAAAGCTATGGAATAGAAAACCTTTCCGTTAAGTATATAATATCAAGGGGTGATAAAGTAAATTTCAAAGATTTTAAACTCGGAGGAGGCAAGGGATTATTTACAAAAGAAATTGATCAGCTTTTAATAAACAAAGAAATTGACTTAGCAATTCACTCTACTAAGGATATACCTGCTCACATCAGTAAACAAATAACGATAGCAGCGTTTTTAAAAAGAGAAGATGTAAGAGATGTATTTATTACAAAAGATTTCTCTATAAAAAGCATACTAGAATTAAAAGGTGACTTTAATTTAGGGAGTTCGAGTCCTAGAAGAATAAATTATATAAAAAATTTAATTCCTGCTGTAAAAATAAGTAATCTTAGAGGAAATATAGAAAGCAGAATAAAAAAAATTAGAGATGGAAAAATAGATGGAACACTGCTAGCTCTAGCAGGAATAAAAAGATTAAAATTAAAATACGATAATATTAGTTTTATAAAAGTTCCATCTAGTATTATTCTTCCAGCACCTGGACAAGGTGCTATCGCCTTAATGTGTAGAAAAGACGATAAAAACATAATTAAATTTTGTAAAAAAATAGATGATTTTAATACTAGAATCACTGTCAGTACCGAAAGAGAATTTATTAAAAAAATTAATGGAAATTGTTTTACTCCCTTAGCTGCTTTTGCCAAAATAAACGGCAAAAAACTTACAATTATAGGAAGACTTTTTTCAGAGGATGGAAAATATTTTTCAGAACAAAAAGTAGTGGGAAATATAAAGGACTTCAAAAAAATTGGAAAGTTATGTGCTATTAAAGTTTTAAAGAATTTTAAATAAATAATATGTGTAAAAAATATATAGTGATTTTAAGAGCTTCCGGAATTTCTTCCAATAATGCATTAGAAGAACATTTAAAAAATAATCTTTATAACATAATAACCTTTCCAATTTTAAAAGTTGAGATTCTTCGCAGTAAGCCTATAAACCCTTCTGGCGCTCAAGCAGTATTAACTACATCTACAAATGCAATACAAATATTTTCAGAACTATCAAAAAATAGAAATATTACTATATACACGGTAGGAAGCACTTCAAAGAAAGTAGCTGAAACCCTTGGTTATAAAAATGTCATTGATTGTCAGGGAGATAGTGTTAAAATGTATAAAAAAGTTTTAAATAATTGTAGTAAAAATAATGGAGATTTAATTTATATTAGCGCAGAAAGTATTTCATTAGACTTGCCGAAAATGCTACAAGATGTTGGCTATAAAGTTAAAAGGTACATTGTTTATAAAACTAGGGAAGTTGACGTGATAAATAATAAGTTTTTAAGACTACTTGAGCTTGAAAAAATTAAATGGATAGTTGTTCTTTCAAAAAAGGGGGCATCTTGTTTTAATAAACTAGTAATGAAAAATATTAAATTTAATCAACTAGAAAAAATAAAGTTTGCTTGTCTTAGTGAAAGCATTGCTACAGAATTAAATGATAAGATCAAGCTTAAATTTTTTCCTGAACAACCTACTTTAGATGGATTAAAATTTATAATAATGCAAAACGAGTAAATTATGGTAACTAAAAAAAATAAAAAACTTAAAAGTAGTAAATCAAAAAAAAAGGCTCCAATTGCTTTCAGAAAAAAAACTAAAAATGCAGTAGTTTTAAAAAAAGCAAATAAACAAAAAAAATTAGGTCTTCATATTAATTTGTTTATAAAAAGTATTCTTAAATCTGTACAGATAGCTTTAAGTAAATCTGTTGTTCTTATTACATCATTATTAACAAATCTAATGAGAGCGCCATTTCTATTTATCAATGTTTTTTCATCTGCTTTATTTTCGATATTCAGAAGTATTACCTATTCTATTGTTAATATTTTTAAAAATATATTGTCTAGTATTTATAAGTTCAAAGAAGTTTTTTTTGGAATATTGTTTGGCATTATTTCTGGAGGAATTGGAGCAATTTTAGCAGTTTCCTATATTGAATTAAGTTCTGATGAAACAAAAAAAAGTATAGAAATTTATGAAAATCAAAAAAAGATTTTAAATAAAATTTCAATGATAGAGGAAAGTGTTAAAGATACAGAAAAAAGTAATATC
>PCCU01000028.1 GCA_002732015.1 Candidatus Pelagibacterales bacterium | reverse complement strand
GTATTTCTTGCAAAACTTTTTTTTCTTGAAAGCAATCGCTTAATTGATATGCATAACTCTCAAAATTATTGGGATCTTCTTTAGCAGAGTTAAATAACTTTGATATTATATCAATATCATTATTAGGAAATTCAAATATTTTTTTGAATGTATCTATTTCATTCTTCGTTACCTTTCCATCAACTTTTGATAGTTTTGCTGCTAAAGCTATCACTCCAGTTGCAAAAATTTGCTCTGAGTCTTTGTTAGAAATCTCAGAGTTATGGTTTTGGTTATTACTTATTTTTGCTTTATCTATTCCGTGCCCTGCCATAACTCCTAATAGAGCTCCCAATGGCCCTCCTAAAGCAAAACCTGTAGTACCTCCAATTATCTTTCCCCAAACGCTCATTAAAAAAATTATTTAGTATTATAAAAAAATAATATACTAATTAAATAATATTAACAAAAGTACAATATGAAAAAAAAATGGAACTTTATGTTAGATCAAGGAGGAACATTTACTGATGTAATTGCTATTCGCCCTGATGGAAAAATGATAACAAAAAAAATTCTCTCTAGAGAGAAGGCATATAATTACAATCCCATAAGACATGGAATACAATTAATACTAAAAGAAAATAAGTCTTTTCAATCTTATCCTATATCAAGAATAAATATTGGTACAACAGTGGGAACTAATGCTTTATTAGAAAGGAAGGGTGATAAAGTACTATTTTGTGTTACAAAAGGTTTTAAAGATAATTTTGTTATTGGAAATCAAAAAAGGGATAATCTATTCTCTAGACACCATTTAAGAAATAAACCTCTTTATTACAAAATAGAAGAAATTGATGAGAGAATTTCTAAAAACGGTAAAATAATCAAAAAATTAGATTACAATGAAGTATATTATTTACTTAAAAAAAACTTTACAAAAGGAATACAGTCATTATCTATTACTTTAATAAATAGCTTTAAGTTTCCTAAACACGAAAAAACTATTAAGAAAATAGCAGAGGATATTGGATATAAATACATTTCTTGTAGCTATGATATATGCCCTATGATCAATTACACCTCAAGAGGTTATACTACTACTGCTGATAATTATCTAACCCCTGTAATAAAAAATTTTACTAGTAAAATTTCCGAGTTATTCTCATCTAGTAATATAAATTATATGCAGTCTAGTGGCTTTTTAAGCAATAAAAAAAATTTTTCTGGCAAAACCTCAATTTTATCTGGCCCTGCAGGAGGTGTTAATGCAGGAATATATTTAGCAAAATTAAACAATATAAGAAAAGTTATTGGTTTTGATATGGGTGGAACTTCTACTGACGTATGGCACTTTGCTGGTGAGGTAGAAAAAAGACTGGAAACAAAAATTTCTGGGATTTATTTGAAATCACCTGTATTAAAAATAGACAGTATTGCCTCAGGTGGAGGGTCTATAATTAATTACCAACAAAAAAGATTTACTGTAGGACCAGATAGTGCAGGCGCATTTCCTGGCCCTGCATGTTATAGAAATAATGGACCTCTAACTATTACTGATTGCAACCTTATACTAGGTAGAATAATACCTGATTTTTTTCCTAAATATTTTGGGAAAAATAAGAGTCAAAAAATATCTAGGGGATTTGCAAAAAAAAAGCTTTTGATACTTCTTAAAAAAGTACAAAAAGATTATCCTCTTATAAAAAATATACAGCAGTTAGCTAAAGCTTTTTTAGATGTAGCTGTAGAAAGTATGAGTTCAACTATTAAAAAAAATAGCACTCACAAGGGCTTTGATTTACATAATTATTCATTATTAGTGTTAGGTTCAGCATCGGGACAACTTGCTTGTAAGGTAGCAGAAAAATTAAAAATAAAAAAAATAATATTTCATCCTTTATCAGGTTTTTTATCTGCATTTGGAGCTGGCCTTTCTAGTCATGGAGAAACATTTGAAGCAAGCTGTGAAAAAATATTGAATAAGAAAAATCTGCAATCGGCAATTGATAATATGAAAAATAATATAAAAAAAAAATATTTTAAAAGTAGATTAGTTTACTATATTCGTCTCAAGTATTTTGGTTCTAATACTGTTATAAGCCTGCCTCTAAAAAAAATGGATATTTTAGAATTAAAGTCTTTATTTAATAAAAAACATCTCAAAACTTATGGTTTTAACTATAATAAAAAAGATATCTTTATAGATTCTATAGAAACAGAAGCAATACTAAAAAACAGTTTTAATTTTAAATTCATACCAGATAGCATTAACGAGATATATAAAAAAAATATCACTAATTATGAAAAAAACTTTTTTTATGAAAATAAATTTGTTTCTATAAAATATATAAATTCTAATTCTTTTAAGACAAAAAAGTCTTTTAAAGGGCCAGTATTATTTAATGACTTTAATACTACATTAGTTGTTGAAAAGAATTGGAAAATAACTAGAAAAAAAAATGGATCTTATGAAATAGTTAGAAGCTATAACAAAAGTTTAAAGGGAAAATCAACTATGAATATTGACTCTCCTAGCCCAGAAAAATTAGAGATTTTTAATAATTTGTTTTTTTCTATTGCAGAACAAATGGGTGAAGTTTTAAAGAATACTGCTCAATCAGTAAATGTAAAAGAAAGAATGGACTTTAGTTGCGCTCTGTTTAACCATAATGGCGACTTGATAGCAAATGCCCCTCATATTCCTATACATTTAGGAGCAATGAGTGAAACTGTAAAATATCTCATAGATAAGCATAAATTAAAGCTTCTAAAAGGAGAAACCTTATTACACAATGATCCTTACAGTGGTGGGACACACCTACCAGATTTAACTGTAATTACCCCGTTTCTAAATAAAAGAAAAAATAAAATTCTTTTTTTATTCGCAAATAGGGCTCACCATTCTGACATCGGAGGCATTACACCCGGATCAATGCCAGCATTTTCAAAATCAATATATGAAGAAGGCATTTTGTTTAATGGGTTTTCAGTTTTACAGAAAAATAAAGTATTAGATAATAAAATATTAAAAGAATTTAAAAAAGGAAGATTTCCTTCTAGAGACCCTATACAAAATTTAAATGATATAAAAGCACAGATTGCAGCTTGTAAAAAAGGTATTCTAGAAATGGAAAAAATTATTTCTTCTTATTCTTTAGATACCGTCAATCAATATGTATCTTTTATTAATAAAAATTGTACAGAGGTTATTGATAAAATAATAAAAAAAATTCCAAACTCTAAATTTTCATGCAAGTTAGATAACGGATCAATTATTCAATTAAAAATTAATTTTAATAAAAAAATTAAAAAGTTAGAAATTGACTTTAGCGGTTCCTCAAGATTGTTAGATAATAATTTTAATACTCCGAGAGCTGTTACCAAGTCAGTTGTTATTTATTTCTTAAGAACACTAGTAAAGGATAATATGCCTTTGAACGAAGGTGCTTTAAAAAATATTAATCTTATTTTTTCTAAAGACTCAATGTTAAACCCTATTCATCCTGCACCTGTAGTAGCTGGAAATGTGGAGACGTCGCAAACACTGATAGACATTCTAAATGGTGCTATTTCTATTCAGGCTGCATGTTATGGAACCATGAGTAATATAACTTTTGGTGATAAAAATTTTGGTTATTATGAAACCATCTGTGGAGGTGAGGGTGCTTCCGAGGGAAATAATGGAACAGATGCCGTTCATTGTCATATGACCAATACAAGTATAACGGATGCAGAAATACTAGAATGGAATTATCCTGTGCGATTATTAAATTTTTCTATAAGAAGGGGCAGTGGAGGTCAAGGAAAATGGACAGGAGGAAATGGCAGTAAAAGAGAAATAGAGTTTTTAAAAGATTTAGATTTAACTATTTTATCTAATAGAAGAAAAATTGCTCCATTTGGCTTAAAAGGTGGAAAAAAAGGTAAAAAAGGAGAAAATTACATAAAAAAAAATAAATCACTAATAACACTTCCCTCATCTTGCCAAATAAAAGTAAAAAAAGGACAATCTGTTATTATATACACACCTGGTGGCGGTGGTTTTAAGTAAAAAAAATAAAAGTTATTGTAAATATAAGATTTTATATATAAAATCTTATAATGCTGAAGTGTAATTTAAAAGTTTTTATAAAAATTTTAGTATTAGTTACTTTAGTCTTTATAACTAATTGTTCAGTTAATAATAGTAATATTGTAGATAAGACTCCTGAAGCTGAAGATCCTTGGGAAAATTTAAATAGAGGTACCTTTGCTTTCAATCAAACTTTTGATAAGTATTTGCTTGCTCCGCTAGCTAAAGGATATAGGTTTGTATTTCCTGCTGAGATTAGAACAGGAGTAAGAAATTTTTTAAGTAACTTAAGTGAGCCTTGGTCATCTATTAATTCTGCTTTACAAGGAGATCTTAAAAATACTGGAAATACGTTAGCAAGATTTGTTATTAATTCTACTATAGGTATACTAGGCATTTTTGACGTTGCTACAGAAATAGGTTTTGAAAAGCAAAAAGAAGACTTTGGGCAAACATTAGCTATTCATGGTGTAGGTCCTGGTCCTTACTTAGTTTTGCCATTTTTAGGTCCTAGCACAGTTAGAGATGCCCTAGGAAAAATAACTTCTTTGTATGCAGATCCTGTAACTTTGGCTTTAGAAAGAAATAATAAAGATGAGTGGATATGGATAGGTATGGCACTAAAAGGTATTGATTTTAGAGAACAAAATTTAGAAAAAATTGACAATTTAAATGCAACATCAGTTGACTTTTATGCAACACTTAGAAGTCTATACTTAGAAAGAAGAAGTAGTATGATAAGAAATCAAAATACAGATGAAACCGATCCTTTTCAGGATTTTGACGTAGAATAAGAGAGGAATATTATGAATCTTTTCATAAAAAGTTTTTTTATATTTTTTTTATTTTTTTCGAACCCAGCGTTTTCTTTAGATGCAGAAAAAGCAAAGAATTTTGTAGTAGATATAGGAAATCAAGCAATTAAAATTTTAAAAATACCAGTAGATGATAAAGAGAAAAGAAAAAATGAACTAAGAAATCTCTTACAAGAAAAGTTTGATATGGAATTAATATCTAAAGTGATTCTAGGAGGTAATGTTGTAAAAAACTCTTCTAGTGCTCAATTAAAGAAGTTTGCAGAGATTTTTGAGCTTCATATAGTAAAAATTTATTCCTCTCAACTTGGCACATACAAGGGGCAAGTATTTGAAGTTAATAATACCGAAATAAAAAAAAAAGATGCTTTTGTTTACTCTACAATAACCTCTCCTGACTACCCTACTACTAACATTGTATGGAGAATTAGAGAAAGAAATACAGTTCCAAAAGTTATAGATATGCAGGTAGAAGGAGTAAGTTTGTTAAGAACTAAAAAAAATGATTTTGCTATGATTTTAAATCAGGTAGGACTAGAAGGTTTAATAGAAAAACTTGATGAAATGAATAAAATTTCAGATCTTAAAATTCCTGGCGAATAAATTTCATTATTATGTTTGTAGGAACGTTTAAAGAAACTGTTGATGGTGAGTCCAGAGTAGCTATATCTCCTGAGAGTTGTAAAAAACTTTCCAACTTGGGTTATACTATCTTAATAGAGAAGGATGCAGGTGTAAATTCTAGTTTTTCAAATCTTTCTTATGAGTCGGCTGGTGCAAAACTAATAGACAACAAATTTGATATAATAAACCAAGTAGATATTTTATTATCAGTAACCTCTATACCTGATGATAAAATTATTGAAAAATCTAAACAAAATTTAATTATAGTAGGTACATTTGATACTTACGAAAACTATAAAACTCTACAAAGTTTAGCTATAAAAAAAATTAATGTTATTTCTCTAGACCTTTTACCTAGAATAAGCAGGGCCCAGTCTATGGATGTACTTTCATCGCAAGCAAACTTAGCTGGCTACAAAGCTGTAATTCTAGCAAGTAATTTATTTAAGAAAGCTTTTCCTATGATGATGACTGCTGCAGGAACAATAATTCCTGCAAAATGCCTTGTTTTAGGTGCGGGAGTTGCCGGCTTGCAAGCAATAGCTAC
The DNA here is from genome assembly GCA_002732015.1 of Candidatus Pelagibacterales bacterium. Classification (GTDB taxonomy): domain Bacteria; phylum Pseudomonadota; class Alphaproteobacteria; order TMED109; family TMED109; genus JAYYAX01. The sequence continues at coordinate 12,902 of PCCU01000028.1, read as the reverse complement.
TGCCAAAAGATTAGGATGTGTAGTTACCGCTTTTGATGTAAGACCAGAAGTTGAAGAACAAGTAAAAAGTTTAGGTGCTAAGTTTATTAAAGTTGATAATAGTGACTCTACAGTACAGGAAAATAGTGTTTATGCAAAAGAAATGACTGAAGAATATAAACTAAAACAAAAAGCCAAAATTCATGATAGTGCTAAAGATATGGATATAATAATAACAACTGCAATGATACCAGGCAAGAAAGCTCCTATCTTAATAGAAAATAAAACTATAAGAGAAATGAAGTTAGGCAGTGTTATTATTGATTTAGCAGGCGCTTCAGGAGGAAATACTGAAGGAGTGAAATTTGGAAAAGAAATCAAAATTGACGATGTAGTTATTAATTCTCCAACTAATCTTCCAAGCTTGGTTTCTTTTGATGCTAGTTCATTATACTCTAAAAATATTTTTAATTTCATTACCTCTTTCTTAGACGATAGAAAAAGTTTTGATATAAACTCTGATGATGAATTATTAACTAAAACTATTATAATAAAAAATGGTGTAAAAACAGAAAACTTTTTAAAGGAAAATAAAAATGTATGATGTAGATCCTTCTTTAATTAATTTTATAATATTTGTTTTAGCAATCTTTGTAGGATATTTTGTGGTATGGTCTGTTACTCCAGCTCTTCACACTCCTTTAATGAGTGTTACCAATGCCATTTCAGGAATTATAATAGTAGGAAGCCTTACATTGTTATGTTTAGAAAATAATTTTAATAATTCTAAAGAGAGTTCCTTTGACCTTTCTTTGGTCCTAGGATACATGGCCACAGTTTTGGCTAGTGTAAATATTTTTGGAGGATTTGTGGTTACTCAACGAATGTTATCAATGTATAAGAAAAAAAAAAATAAATAATGCTAAATTCTAATTTATCTGCAATTTTTTATCTAATCTCATCAGTTTTTTTTATTTTAGCTCTAAAGGGTTTATCGTCACCTGAAAGTTCTAGAAGAGGTAATACTTTTGGAATATTGGGAATGATTATTGCTGTAGTAACCCTGATACTACAACCTGATAGTTCAAACTTGTCTTTTTTATTTAGTGCGATTTTAATAGGAGGTTTTATAGGAAGTATATTAGGTTTAAAAATTAAAATGACTGCAATGCCTCAATTAGTGGCTGCATTTCATAGCTTAGTTGGTCTTGCAGCTGTGCTTGTAGCAGCAGGTGCATTTCTTGCACCAGAAAAGTTTAATATATTAGCCGGTGATAAAATTAAAGTTATAAGTGCGATTGAAATGTCGGTTGGTCTAGTTGTAGGAGCCATTACTTTTTCAGGATCAATAATAGCCTTTGCTAAACTCCAAGGAATTATGACTGGAAACCCTATAGTCTTTAAATTTCAACATTTTTTTAATTTGATAATAGCACTGGTTATTTTAGTTTTAATTTATCTGTTTGTGGCTAATCAAGAAATTAATATATTTATAATGCTTGCTGTTTTATCTTTTATAATAGGAATACTAATTATTATCCCTATAGGTGGTGCTGATATGCCAGTGGTAGTTTCAATGTTAAACTCCTATTCAGGATGGGCGGCAGCTGGTATTGGATTTACTCTTGAAAATATTTCACTTATAATTGTTGGTGCATTAGTGGGGAGTTCAGGTGCTATATTATCTTACATAATGTGTAAGGCCATGAACCGTTCATTTATTAGCGTTATTTTAGGGGGTTTTGGAGAAACCTCTTCAGCAGAAATTAAAAAAGATACAAATAAGAACGTAAAGTCAGGAGGTGCAACGGATGCTTCTTTTATAATGAAAAACTCTGAAAATATTATCATTGTTCCTGGTTATGGGATGGCCGTTGCTCAGGCTCAACATATTCTAAAAGAAATGTGTGACTTATTGAAAAAAGAAAATATTAAAGTAACTTTTGCAATTCACCCTGTTGCAGGAAGAATGCCTGGTCATATGAATGTTTTGCTGGCAGAAGCAAATGTACCTTATGATGAAGTTTTTGAATTGGAGGAAGTAAATTCAGACTTTAGTACGTGTGATGTAGCATTTGTTATAGGTGCAAACGACATTACAAACCCAGCAGCAAAAAAAGATCCTGCAAGCCCAATTGCAGGTATGCCCATATTAGATGTAGTTTCTGCGAAAACAGTTTTATTTGTTAAAAGAAGCTTATCTCCCGGTTATGCTGGAATAGATAATGAGTTATTTTATAATGAAAATACTCTTATGTTGTTTGGAGATGCAAAAAAAATAGTTGAAGAAATTGTTAAAGAATTAAACTAATTTACCAATTATTTCTAAGTCTCCTAAGTGCCAAAAATATCTCCTTTGGACTGCTATCTTTTAATTCCTCTCCCTTATCAATAATTGAATTTATAATACTTGTTTCTTTAAGCCTAAAAAACGTATTTATATTTAATTCATTTTTTAAAGAAGAGACATAATTAATACTAAAATTTTCAGATTTAGTTTTTTTGAGCAACTCAAGAGCATTTTTATTTTCAGGTTCAAGTGATAGTGTAAACTCTAAATTATTTTTTAAGTAGTCATGACCAGGATAAATTTTAGTATTCTTTTCTAACTTTATCAATTGGTTGTAAAAGGTTTCATACAAACTTACAGGATCTCCTCCATTATGACAATTTCCAGCACCAGCATTAAAAAGTGTATCTCCACAAAAAAGACTATTATGTTCTCCTCTAGCTAACAGACATAAATGCGACATAGTGTGTCCAGGAGTATCTAAAATTTCAATTTCAAGAGATTTTCCAAATTTAACAACATCTCCTGCGCTTAACCCATGATCTATATTGGGAATACTGTTCTTGGCGTTTTTATGAGCATATATTTTACTACCTGTACTTGTTACTATTGCTTCATTCCCTCCAATATGATCAAAATGCTCGTGAGTATTTATAATTGCAACAATTTTAAGTCCTTCTTGAGAAGCTTCTTTTAGACATAAGTCACTTGCTAAAGGATCTATTGCTACTGCTTCTCGAGTTATAGGGCAAGCTATTAGATAATTAAAATTTCTGTAATTGTTATATGTATAAATTTGTTTTACAATCATTTTTTTATATTACTTTAAATATGGAGAAACTTCAATGAAATCGAATTTTAAGATAGTAGTACAAGGAACAAAATTAATTGCAGACTATCTTAAAAAAAATTTAGATATACCAAATTCTGTACACTACTCAAAAGTACAAGATAATCAATTTTTAAATAAAGTAAAAAATGCTGATGTATTAGTAACTATGAGTTGGGGTAAAAGTATGTTTGGAGGTAAGGGTGTATTGAAAATACCTGATGTAAAAAAATTAAAACTTATTCATACCCCAGGAGCCGGAACAGATGGTATAAACTTTGAAAAAGTTCCATCTAATTGTAAAATATGTAATGTATACGAACATGAAGTACCTATAGCTGAATATTGCTTAGCTAATATGCTTAATTGGGAAATAAAAATGATACAAAAGATAAATAGATTTAAAATGCTTGACTGGAGCGATAGTCTTTTTTCTTTAGGAATACCTCATTCTGAACTAAGAGGAAAATGTGTAGGTATCATTGGGTATGGTAGAATAGGGAAAGAAATAGCAAAGCTCTTGAATGTTTTTAAAACCAAAACTTATGCCTTTACAAGAGTAAAAACAAAAAAAGATAAATTTATAAAAAAAAGCATAGTAATTAGTAATTTTGAAAAATATATTCATGAATTAGATTATATTATACTTTGTTGTCCTTTAAATAAAAATACTGAAAACCTAATTAATAAAGATAACCTTAAATTAATGAAAAAATCTACAGTTATTATAAATATTGCTAGAGGTGATATTATAAATGAAGAAGACTTCTATTTTGCTTTGAAAAATAATATTATAGGGGGTGGAATAATAGATACTTGGTATAAGTATCCTATCAATAAGAATAAAAAAAAATTTAAACCATCAAAATATGATTTTCATAAGTTAAATAATATAATTATGACACCTCATACATCAGCTTGGTCTAAAAGTATGATAATTAGAAGATCTAATTTAATTAAAAAAAATATTGAAAATTTATTTCGTAAGAAAAAATTATATAATAAAGTTTATTTTTAGTAACTTCTGGTAGTTTTTCTTTGAAGTTTTCTCCATCTTCTTTCAGATTCAGCTTTTTCTCTAGCCTTTTTCTCAGATGGTTTTTCATAGGCTCTTCTTTTTTTCATCTCTCTATACATACCTTCTCTTTGCATTTTTTTCTTAAGAGTTCTTAAAGCGTGGTCAACATTGTTATCTCTCACTATAACTTCCAAAATATTCTCCTTATTAGTAATTTACTTGAATAGCATAATCTATTGATAATGTGAAGCTATTTATTATTATTATATAATTATGAAAAATTATTCTAAAAAAAATATTATTCTAGAAAAGCTAGAAAAACAACTATGTGACTTATCAATTAATGATAATAACTTAGACTTTTATCTAACTAAATGTAAAATTAGCAAAGAAGACTTTTATTCATTTTTTCCTAAAAAAATTGATAGCTTAAGTAAGTTCTACTTCGAAAAAACTTACACACTTGCTTTTAAAAGTACTAAAGCCAAATTAATTAGAGAAAAAAGTATTTCTAAGAAAACTAACTTAATAGTAATAGCATTCTTGAAGTCTTTTTTTAAAAACTCAAATTTATCTATATTTTTTATAAATTATATTTTTTTCAAACCTTTTTTATTCTCTAAAATTATTTATAAGATAGCGAGTAATATTTGGTATGATATTGGAGATAAATCCATTGACTTCAATTACTATACTAAAAGGTTAATATTATATAATATTATAAAAAATAGTTTTTTTTATTGGAGAAAAAATTTAGACTTAGATGCTACCTTAGTTTTTACTCAAGATCAGATAAACTTATTTGGTAAATTAGGTAAATATAAAAGTATCGGAAAATCTCGTTTAAAAGAAAAGTTTTCGTTTATTCTGCAAAGGAAAAATATTTAAGCTACAATATTAGGTTAACATGTCCCATTTTTCTATCTGTCTTAATTTTGTTTTTTCCATAAATATAAACTGAGCAATTTTTTTTATTAAGGTATTTTTTGTAATTATTAAAGTTTTCCCCTAATAAATTAATCATTTTACAATTATTTAAATATTTAATTTGAGGAATTGGAATATCAAAAATACTTCTTACTAAAGCATCAAATTGTGAAATATTACAAGCATCTATAGTCCAATGTCCAGAATTATGTGGTCTAGGAGCAATTTCATTTACCAAGATACTCTCATCTTTTAATACAAACATTTCTACTGCTATTATTCCTACAATATTTAATTCCTTGGCTATTTTTTTAGCAATATTTTTTGCACTTAAGCTACATTTTTTTGATATTTGAGCAGGAAAAACTGTTTCTCTCAAAATTCCTTTTTTATGAAGATTTTGAGTTGGTTCAAAGGTTTTAATTTCTCCCTTTTTATTTCTAATTGCTATAACAGAAATTTCTTTTTTAAATGATATTAGCTTTTCTAATATATAAAAATTTGGTTTTATTTTTAGTTTGATATTTTCTACACTGTTTAAATCTATTATAGTTTGGCCTTTACCATCATATCCTAATCTTCTAGTTTTTATAATTCCTTTCTTAAATTTTTGTTTTAAAGTTTTGCTAATATCATCAAGACTATTAACTTTCTTATAATCAGTAACTTTAATTCCTAAATTTTCTATAAAGCTCTTTTCTAAAAATCTATCTTGAGATATTTGCAAAGCTTTAATTCCAGGGTAGATTTTTCTGTATTTACTAATCTTATGAAGCGTATTTAATGGAATATTTTCAAACTCGTAAGTAATAAAATCACAATATTTTGCAAATTCTTCTAATTTTTTTTTATTATCAAAACTATAGTTAAAAAATAATTGAGAAATTTTTTGAGCAGGAGCATTTTTATCAGAATCATAAAAATAACAACTTATACCAAGATTTGCTGCTGCTAAACCTATCATCTTTCCAAGCTGCCCTCCACCAATAATTCCTAAGGTTTTATTTAGTTTATTTTTTCTCATTAGGAATCAACTTGGCCTCAGTTGAATACTATCAGTTTGTTTCTTTTTCCAAGCAATTAATTTTTTATGTAAAGCATTGTTACTTAGAGAAAGTATGCTTACAGCAAATAATGCGGCATTTTTTGCACCAGACTTACCAACTGCAAATGTTGCTGTAGGAACACCATAAGGCATTTGCACTATGGAAAACAAACTATCTAATCCATTCATAAACTTACTCTCTATGGGAACACCCAAAACTGGTAAATTGCTTATAGAAGATATCATGCCTGGTAAATGTGCTGCTCCTCCGGCTCCTGCTATAATAATTTTTATACCTTTCTTTTCTGCTGTTTTTGCATATGAAAAAAGTCTTTCTGGAGTTCTATGAGCAGAAACAATTTTTGTCTCATGTGAAATCTTAAAATCTTTTAAAATATCAGAGGCTAATTGCATAGTATCCCAATCAGACTGACTTCCCATCACTAAACCAATAGTTGTATTTCTTTTTATACTCAATTTGTTCTCCAACTTTTTTCTTTAAATAATAAGTATCATAATATAACTTAAAAAGTTATAAATCAAATATACCATTATGATTAAAAATATATTTTTTTACTTAATTAGATTACTGCCTCCAGAAGTTTCCCACTATGTTGTTATTAATGTGCTTAGGTATATTCCAATTAAAAAAAAAAATATTAAAATAAATAAACTTTTAAAGACGAATCTTTTCGGATATAAGCTATCAAATCCTCTAGGTTTAGCAGCTGGTTTTGATAAAAATGGAGACGCTTTATTAGGACTTTTAAAGCTAAACTTTGGTTTCATCGAAATAGGAACGGTGACACCTTTATCACAAGAGGGGAATACAAAACCTAGATTATATAGAATAAATGAGGAAAGAAGTATAATAAATAGACTTGGTTTTCCAAATAAAGGTGTCTTGCATTTGGAAAAAAATTTACTTCAAGCTAGAAGATATCATTCCATTGGGAAAGAACCAATTATTGGAGTTAACATAGGGTGTAATAAAAACACAAAAGATCCCGTAAAGGATTTTATTTTTTGCATGCAAAAAGTTTATAAATCTGCAGATTATATAACTATTAATATATCTTCTCCAAATACTCCTGGCCTAAGAAATTTTCAAAAAAAGGAAAACTTAAATAAACTTTTAACTAAAATTAATTTACAAAGAAATATCCTGAAAAAAGAATATAAGAAATCCTTGCCAATACTTTTAAAAATAGATCCTGACATAAATGATAGATTGTTAAAAGACTTAGTGGATATTACCATTAAAAAAAAATTGAATGGAATTATCGCAACTAATACCACTATAGATAAGAGTGTAATTAAAAAAAGTTTGCAAAATATTCCTGATGGAGGAATATCAGGAAAGCTTCTTTATAAAAAGTCTAATAAAACTCTAAAAAAAGTTAATAAATTTAGTAAAGGAAAATTACAAGTTATTGGATTAGGAGGAGTTGATAATGGAGACAGTGCATATCAAAAAATAAAATTAGGAGCTTCAGGTATACAGCTATATTCTGGGTTAATTTTTAAAGGACCTGACGTAATTGAGGATATTTTATCTAATTTGTTAATTATATTACAAAAAGCTAAAAAATGAGTCCTTTAAAAAACCTTAAAGTTCTTAATAATTTCAGAGAAGTAGCAAACAAATACGAAGCCTTTATAATTGATATATGGGGAGTATTGTGGGATGGAATAGAACCATATCAATACTCTATTGAGTCTCTTAAGAAACTGATCAACTTAAACAAGTATATAATTTTATTATCAAATGCTCCTAGACGTTCTAAAGTAGTCTCTAAGCGTTTAGAAGATATTGGAATTGATAGTAGCTATTATCATAAAATCATTTCATCAGGAGAAATTTGTCGTTTAAAATTTTTAAAAAATAAAGAGCTCCTCAATAAATTTGGTGATACTTATTATTTTATTGGACAGGAACAAGATCAAACAATTACTGAACTACTTAAACTTACAGAAACAGATAATATTAAAAAAGCAGATTTTGTTTTAGTTTGCGGAACAAGAAGATTTGAAGACACTTTAAATGACTACATTAAAGAACTAGACCTTGCGTTTAGTTATAATCTACCTCTAATATGTGCTAATCCAGATAAAGTAGTAATTAGAAAAACAGGAGAATTACTGGTATGTGCTGGTTCTATGGCAAAATATTATAAGAAAAAGGGTGGGTTAGTTTTTCAATATGGCAAACCTTTTGTAGAGACTTATAAATTGTGCTTTGACTATTTAATACAAAAAAATAAAAATATAGATAAAAATAATATTCTTTGTATAGGAGATGCACTAGAAACTGACATATTAGGTGCTAACAATTTTGGATTAGAAAGTCTTCTCATAGCAAATGGTATTCATAAAAATCAATTAAATCCTCATAATACTAAATTATCAGAAACTCATTTAAAANAGTTTTTTGAGACACAAAAAGTAATTCCTAAATATATTTTAAAAGAGTTTATATTCTAGAAAGAATTAATTAAAATTGACATCTTACAAATAAGAACATATAGTGAACAAATGGATAATGTTACTAATTTAAAGTGGTTATATTTGGATTTTAATAGTTATTTTGCAACAATTGAACAACAAGTTAAGCCTGACCTTAGAAATAGTCCTGTAGCTATAGTACCTTCATTAACAGATTATACTTGTGCTATAGCAGCAAGTTATGATGCTAAAAAACTAGGCATAAAAACAGGAACTATGATATACGAAGCAAAGAAAAAATGTCCTGAACTAATCTGTATACAAGCAGATCATGAAAAATATATATACTATCATCATAAATTAATCAGAGAGATTAATAAATATATTCCAGTAGAACAAGTATGCTCAATAGACGAAGTTGCCTGTAGATTAATAGGGCGAGAATGCAATCCTAAAATAGTTGTACATAAAGCTATTGCTATTAAGCAAGGGATAAAAAAAAACGTAGGTGACTATATTAGCTGCTCTATAGGTATATCTAGTAATAAATTTTTAGCCAAAACGGCAAGCAACCTTCAAAAGCCTAATGGACTCAAAATAATAAGTAATCATAAAATTGAGGAAAGATTAAATCATTTAAAACTCTCAGATCTTACAGGAATAGGAAAAAGAATGGAAACTAAGTTACACTTATCGGGTATTACATCTGTTAAAAAGCTATACAAACTATCTCCTAAATATATGAGAAAAATATGGGGAAATGTCATAGGAGAAAGATTCTGGCATATGCTGAGAGGAGAAGATATAGAAGAAATATATACAAATACAAGAACCGTAGGGCACAGTCATGTCTTACACCCAAAATGGAGAGATTATAAAAAATCAAGAGAGGTTATGAGAAGACTAATAATAAAAGCAGCTAGTAGATTAAGAAGAAAAGGTTTTTTGTGCACAAATTTAAAGATATCCTTAAAAACTATTTCTGGGAAAAAAGTCAAAAGTACAGAAAAATTCCATAAAATTAATGATAGCTTTAGCCTATTAGAAAAGTCGGAATATATATGGAAAAAATTAATTTCAAACTTCGGAAGAGAAAAAATTCGACAAGTTAATGTCGTACTATATGGATTATATCCAAAAAGTTCGTCGCAAACTAACTTACTAGATATCCTAGAAAATAAAACTCACAAAATAAAAAGGAAGAATATACTAATTTCTGAAACCATTGACCGTATCAACTCTCGTTTTGGAAGGGATAGTGTGACCATTGGAGCTCTACCTAAAGAAATGTTTCAGTTCTCAGGCACTAAAGTTGCTTTCACAAGGATACCCGAAATAAGGGAGTTCTATGAATAAAAAGTTATTTTCTAAACTTTAACCTTATTTTTTTAGTTTTTGGTTTTTTATAGGTTCCAGAGGAAAAAAATTTGAATTTCTTTTTTTTAAAAAATGGAATAAGGAATAATCCCATTAAAAACCCTCCAATATGAGCATACCAAGCGACTCCTGGGCTGTTAGGATCATTAAAATAAGCATTGATTATTTGTGATAAGAACCAAAATCCTATAAGAATACCTGCAGGAATTCTAATAAATGTTATAAAAATAAATAAGATTAATAATGTGAGCACTCTTGCCTTAGGAAATAATAGAAAATAAGCACTTAGAACACCTGAAACTGCTCCAGAAGCTCCAATCATAGGAGTAGATGACTCAATAGAAATTATAGCTTGTAACAAAGCAGCTGCAAACCCACAAAGCAAGTAAAAAATTAAAAACTTTGAATGTCCCATGGAGTCCTCTATGTTATTTCCATAAATCCAAAGAAATAACATATTCCCTAAAAGGTGAAGTATCCCTCCATGTAAGAACATGCTAGTAAATATTGTTAAAAGAGGAGAAACTTCAAAATAAAGCTGATTGCCGTATGAAAAAAAATGCGAAGGCTTAAACCCGTAATCAAAAATTAGAGAAGCTCTAGCATCTTCTTCTAACCCTATTTGATAAAAAAAAATTAAAATATTTAAACCTATCAAAATACATGTTATAAAAGGTCTAGTTTCAGTTGGATTATCATCTTTAATTGGAAACATAAATAATAGCTTATATAAGTTTTAATATTAATTTAATATAAATAAATGAAAAATCTAGATAACACTTTGCAAAACCTGACTAATTCAGGATTAGAACAGGTAAGTTATAAAAAAGGTGATGTAATATATCAATTTAATGAAAATCCCAAATTTGCATATTTTATTTATACAGGAAGCGTAAATATTGTTAGTAAAAATGGATATAATTTAGGAATAGTTAACGAGGGCGAATTATTTGGTGAAATAAGCAGCCTTTTCAATAAAGAACATTCTGTATCAGCTGAAGCTGCTTCTGAATGTAGATTACTAATAATTGAGAAGGAGTTGTTTTATAATAAAGTACAAAATTCTGATCCAATTATTAAAGCAATAATTAGAACACTTACTGGAAGACTAAATGATATGAATGAAAAGACTGAAAAAATTTGGAAAGAACTTCATTTTCTATCTTCAATAAAACAAGAGTTAAGAGACTAACCTAGTGTAGTTTAAGCTTTTTCAGCTTTTTTTTCTTGAGATTTCTTATACTTATTATATAGGTCTTTTTCTAAGTCAGACTCTGGAGAATACCATTTTCCTAGTATGTCTATTTTCTTTAACATACCTATCTTAACCGACTCTTTTTCTAATCTTACAAATGTCTTTTCCATATTTTTATTGGCTAGACCTGCAGTTCTTTGCTCTATATATTCGTTATCTAAAGCCTTCATTAATCTTTGGGCTGTATTACTTTTGATTTTAGTCATAGCCCCAATACAAGATTTAGTTCGTCTGTCAACATCAGCCGCTATGTCCATCAATTGCAGTCTAGTGGGAGGAGGAACATCAATTTTCACATATTGAGATCCTGGTTCCGCCCTTGGCTTGAAACCATCCTCTTTAAGTTGTTCCATGACAAGAGGAATATGTTCCTTGTTGAATATCATTAACTGAATTTTAAGTGGTCCCTCTGGAGCATCAACATTGCCTAAATCTACTAAACGCCTTCTTATGCCATTTACCATGACTTTAATCGTAGCAAAAACATTCTTATTAGCCTCTTCAGATCCTATTGGTATAAGAGAGTCTCTAAAAGTTTCTACAGCGACTTCCATATTTTCTTGGGCTTCTACTGAATACCCTTCTTCATCTTTAGCTCTTCCTGCCATACAATTAAAATAAACTCGTTAATTTATTTGGTCAATCCAAAAAATTACTCAATTTTACAATTCATTTCTTTTAAACAAGAAAATGTAGGTTGGTCATTTGTTACTATTAAATCAGCTCCGTTCTTGTCCTGTCTGCTATAAAAGCATTTAATTTCAGTTGGTCTTCTAATTTCTTTTTTCAATCTACATATTTCGTATTTCTGTTTTGTCTCATATTTATGTCCAGTTGGATATATGATAGTATTTGTATGCATCCTAGCAGGAGCAAACAATAAATTTATGCAACACATATAAAGCAAAAAACTAAAAAAAAATTTCATAATGAATACAATTATCAAAGGTACTCGTCTCCTCCTCTACCAGAAAGCACAATAGATCCCTCATCTGCAAGCTGTCTGGCAACAGCTATAACTTGTTTTTGTGCCTCTTGCACATCTGTCAGCCTCATTGGACCAAGCGCCTCCATTTCATCTTTAATATTAGCTGCGGCTCTTTGTGACATACAAGCAAAAAACTTATCTGAAACAGCATCATCGGCGCCTTTAAGCGCTACTACTATCAATTCATTATCTAAACTTCTAATAAGTGTCTGCATGCTTTTATCATCTATTCCTATTAGATTTTCAAAATCAAACATGTTTTCTTGTATTTCTTTAGCAATATCTTTATTTTTTTTAGTAAGTTCTTTCATAATATTTGATTCTACATTTGACTTTAAATAATTCATAACATTAGCCGCTGACCTTATACCCCCTGCTTGTGTTGCTCTCAATGAAGCATTTGAGTTAAATTTTTTCTCCATTACTTTCTCTAATTCTTTTAAAGCTTCTGGTTGTATGTTTTCTATAGTAGATAATCTATAAATTATATCTGGTTGTAACTTTGGATCTAGTTGGCTCAAGACATCTGATGCTACTGCGGACTCTAAATAAGATAAAATTACTGCAATAATTTGGGGATGTTCATCTGAAATAAGTTCTGATATTGATTTTGCATCCATCCATTGCAGAATATCAATAGGGTTATTAGCATCTTGAGGAGTAATTTTAGACAATACAGATTGTGCCTTTTCAGCACCTAAAGCCTTTGACATTACTGAAGAAATATAGTCTGATGCACCAAAACCCAA
>PCCU01000027.1 GCA_002732015.1 Candidatus Pelagibacterales bacterium | reverse complement strand
ATACAAACAGTAGGTTTGGATGATAAAAATATTAAGGTGAACATAGGTGATAGCAAGGAGTACGATAAGGATATAAAAAGTCAAAAAATAGACATCAAATATAAAATTTCAAAAAAACAAAATATAAAAATTTTAGTTTCTGGAAAATTAAATTTAAACTTTTATTTAGACGTGATAAAAGATTTTCCTCCACAAATTAACTTTATATCAAAACCAGAAATAGTAAATGGAGTAAGTATTAAGTTTACCACTTCTTCCATGGACGATTACAGAGTAAAAAGAGCCATTGTTAGGTTTGCAAAGCCTAAGGAATATCAACACTTTAAAGATAATAATCTATTATATGAACTTTCAGTATCAAGTGAGAATTCAAGGGATAAAGTAAAAAGTTTTTTTTATGAGAATTTATCAGGTCACTTATGGGCAGGAAATAATTCGAAGATAGAAATTTCAGTTTTTGATGATTTAAACCAGAAAGGGATGGTTGAGTTTGACATAGCTTTGCCAGAAAAAACTTTCTATGCAAAAAGCGCTAAGTTAATTTATAATACTCGAGCTAGTTTAGCAAAAAGAAAAATATCTCTAGAAGAAGGCAAGCAAAATATACATAAGACAATTTTTGAAAAGAAAGAATATTTAAACAACAGCTTGGTAAAGAAAAAATATGAATTAGTTGTTTTAGACTTTGAAAAAATTAATTCATTGCCTTTATCTTATAATCATTCTCTTTACAAAAATCTATGGGACTTAGCCGTCTCTATTGAAGAAGGCACAGTGGTTGCTTCTAAAAATAGTTTGGAACAAATTGAACAGAATCTATTTGATAGCATTAAACAAAGAGAATCAGATAAAATAAGCACAAATGTAGAGAAGTACAAAGAATCTCTAGAGAGCCTACTTGATTTAAATAATGAAGAAGGACAAAACTCAATGAATGATAATGAAAATAATAAAAATATTAAAAATCAGATTGAAAAAGCAACAAACTCTTTACAAGATCTATTGAGGACAGGAAGCAAAGAAAACCTTGACCAAATGATCCAAGAGTTAAAACAGCTTTCCGAGTCTATAAAAAATCCGAACAGACCGGATAAAGAGGATCTTTTGAAAGAGAAAAAAAAGAAGGATTTTATAAATAAGCTTTCAGAACTCCTTAATGAGCAAGAAATGATCATGGAAGAATCATTTAATGAGGCAGCTAATAGAGGAAAATTTAAGCAAAGCTCTGAAGGCAGTGGAGGTAGAACATCAAAAGAAAAACAAGAAAATTTAAGAAATACATTAGGGAATATAATGAGAGATATAGGAGAGTCTGAAAATGAAATTCCTCAAGAGTTAGGACGAGCTGATAGAGCTATGAGACAAGCAACAAGAGAATTGGAAAATGGTAGACCAGACCAAGCTTCAAATGCTCAAGGTAGAGCTGCAGAAATGTTACAAAGGGCTATGAATAAAATGAGATTCAACAATAATTTAGCTCAAAATACTCCTGAAAGCGATAGAGAAGACTGGGCAAATAGAAATGAACATAATTATATTAACCCTATTGACTCTCCAGAATATCAAGGAACTTCTTCAGGAGGAAATTTAGAAATACCAGAAAATATTAGAGTTCAAAAAGCTCAAAAGATAGCTAAAGAATTGTATGGAAGATATAATGAGAAGGAGAGAAGTTCGAAAGATAAAAGGTATATTAAAAATTTACTTGATTGGTATTAAGTTCAAAAAAAATTCATAAAATTCCGTCCAAAAAATATTAGAATAAATAAGCTTATCTTTAAAAAGCACCAAGGCTATAATTCCCATAAGAAAAATAACTAAGTTAAGTATAATTACATATGAAAAATTACCTCCTGTCTTATTCTTTAAGCCTAAATTAGATTCTTGTTGTGTCAATTTGATTTTCCAAACATGCTCACAAATACTACACTTAAAATTTGAAAAATTTTTTGTTTCTATATTTTGAGCAACTTTAAAAGTTGATTTACATTTAGGACATTCAATTATCATAATTATTAGTAATTAACTTCTTTATTAATTTGAATTAAAATATAACAAATAACTACTAAAGGGTAAATAAATTGATAAGACTAGAAAATCTATCTATAAATATTGAAAATAATAAATTATTAATAGCAAATATTAACATTTTTATTCCCTCTGGGTTTTTAGTCTCGATTATAGGTGAACCTGCATCTGGAAAAACTAGATTAAGTAAGGTCCTTGGCCTTCAAGAAAAAGCAGCTGTAGGAAATATACACATACTAGGAAAAAATACTAATAAGTTAAATAGAAATGAGATTGCAAAACTTCATAATGAAATAAGTTTAGTAAATGAAAAAATTGATTTAATTTACAACTTAGGGGTTAAAGAAAATATAATATTGCCATTAATTTCAGTAAATAAAAGAGCAGTTGAAATAGAAACAGCAGTAGAAGAGCTTGTCACTTGGTTAAAAATTGATAAAATCTTAGGTAAGAATATTATAAATTTAAGTCAATATGAAAAAAAAATTGTACAGTTTGCTGCAGCAATAATCACTAGACCAAGAATATTATTATTAGATAATTTTTTTATTAATTTAGATATAGAGGTACAAAAAAAAATTTCATACTTATTGCTTGCGTTAAAAAAAATTGGGACAACCATAATTATTTTTAGTTCTAATGTTAATAATAGCATTTTAGAATATAATGAAAGTTATGAAATTAAAAACCATAGTTTAGTGAAATTATGAGATACATTATTATAAAATTTTTTCCAGCGGATAAAATAGATTATACAAGCCACTATTTCTTTAATTTTTTATTTGCTCTAATATTTGCTATGAATCTACCAAATTTTAATAACTTATTTTTTTTTAACAACAAACCAACTTATACTTTGCTGATACCCATTACAGGTGAAGCTTATGAAGAAAGTAAAGATTTAATTTTTTCTAGATTAAGTGTAAACGATAGAATTATGTCGGTAAGAAAAATAGAAAAAAAAGTTATTTTAGATAAGCTTTATAAAAAAATAGATCCAGAAATCTTAGAAGAAGATTTAATACCAGAAGCTTTTGAAATAATAATAAATAAAAACAAATATTTAGACATAAAACAGGAAAATAAAAACATACAAGAGATAATTATGGGAGCAGAGATACTAAAAAAAAATACAAAGGATATAAACTCTATACTAGTAAGTTTTATATCTGTAGCTACTTCTCTAATATTTTTTTTTATTCTCTTATCAATCTTACAAATAAATTATATAAAAAAAATAAAAGATTTTATATTTAAATCTAGAATTTGCGGAGCTAAAGACAGAGACATAATTTTTAATATTAGTATGGGATTTTTTTTATTTCAGCTTTTAGGAGTTTTATCTGGATATTTTTTAATTTATTCATTAGAAGCTAAATATAAAATACTATCTTTTTTATTTATAAATAATATTGGTACAATAATAATTTCTATCTTTATACAAAATATAATTTGTACCCTTAATTTAGGATATTTTTTAAAAATTCAAACTAGAAAGGTATTGTGAAATTGCGATTAAGATTATTATTTTTTTTAATATTAACCGTTCTTATTCTATTTTTTATTATTGGTTTTATAAAATTTTATAATGATATCAAAAATTATAAATCCTATAATAAGATATTAGTTGAAGGCATAGCAGTATTGACTGGTGGCAAGGGCCGTATAGATAAGGGCATAGAACTATTTAAAGCAAGTCCTAATAATTATCTAATTATTTCAGGAGTAGATAAAAGTATCAAAATCATAGAAGTTGTCCCTAAAGATATTTTAAATAGTAATAAGGTATTTATAGATAGAAAGTCAGAAACTACCATAGACAATGCTGAAGAAATAATTAAGTGGTCTAGAAAAAATAGCATCACTAATATTAGAATAATTACTTCTGACTATCATATGCCTAGGAGTATGCTTATACTTTCTAAAAAGTCTGAAAGTCTAAATTTTTTTCCCGATCCGGTAAAAAGTGATATCAATATTAGAAAAAATATATCTGAGAATTTTAAGTCGTTGTTATTTTTATCAGAAGAGTATTTAAAGTATTTATTTTGTCATCTGGTATTATAATAACATGCTAATCAAGTCTATTTTATTTAATTGTGTATTTTACTTTTCAATTTTTCTCTTTGGAATTCTTTTTCTACCTTTTCTAATTTCAGAGAGGCTTACAAGGAAGACGGTAAAGTTTTGGGCATTTATAGTGATGTTTTCTTTAGAAAAAATAATTGGAGTTAAAATTATATATCAAAATAAGTATATATTTGATAAAAAAGGTTATCTAATAGCTGCAAACCATCAGTCAGTTTTTGATACTATATTTTTTTTAAAAGAGTTTGATAAAGTAAT
This sequence comes from Candidatus Pelagibacterales bacterium, assembly GCA_002732015.1. Classification (GTDB taxonomy): domain Bacteria; phylum Pseudomonadota; class Alphaproteobacteria; order TMED109; family TMED109; genus JAYYAX01. The sequence goes on along the minus strand of PCCU01000027.1, from coordinate 38,972 downwards.
TTATGTGATTAAAAAAGAGTTAATGTTTGTTCCTATTTATGGATGGTATGCCTTAAGGTTAGGTAATATCTTTGTCAACAGAAAAGAAAGAATAAAGTCTGTAAAAAATATTTCTGAAAAGGTTTATAGTTATTTGAATAAAAATTATAAAGTAATTATTTTTCCAGAAGGCACTAGGCAAATAGAAAATAAAATAGGTGAAATGAAGCCGGGAATTTATGCTATTCAAAAGTTTTGTAACTGTTTGGTTTATCCAATATATATTAGTTCAAACCAAGTATGGCCTAAAAATACTTTTATTAAAAAAAATAAACCTATAAGAGTAAAAGCTCTTGCTCCTATAAAGTTTGAAGAAAGAAAAAAAGAATTCCTTGCTAAACTTAAAAATAATTTAGAAATAGAAAATAATGAGTATGTTAATAAACTATAAATATTATTTAGCTAAATATAAATATTATGTATACCCTTTTTTTGTATTTCTAACATTATTTTTCCTATTATTAGTATTAAAACTATTTCAAAAAGAAGCAATTAATCTAGTAGAAGAACAAAAAAAAATACCTGTAATTACCGAAGTCATTTATCCAAAAGAAATTAGACCACAGCTATTATTTTATGGGAGAGTAATTGGTAAAAATGAAATAAATATAGTTTCTAGATTGAGTGGAAAAATAATATTTGTATCAAAAAAATTATTTAATTCTGATGAGATACAAAAAAATGAAGTATTGTTAAAAATAGATCCATTTGAATTTGAGCAAGAGCTAGTAAGTAAAAAAGCCTTATTTGATGAATTAAAAATTGAACTAGATAAGACAAATTTAATCTTAACAGAATCTACTAAGCAACTAAAGATAGCAGAAGAAGATTATGAAAGAAAAAAAAAATTGTTTGGAAATACAGTTTCTCAAAAAGCTTTAGATGATGCCGCTTTAAAAGTATCAAAAGCTAAAACACAATTTTCAAAAGATAATTATAAAATTAATGCTATTAAAGTTAACTTAAAAAAAGCAGAAGCTTCTTTAAGAGTAGCAAAAAAAAACCTATCTTTTACTGAGTACAAAGCACCATTTGCGGGAAAGGTAACTAATAACTCAATTGATATTGGAAGTGAAATAAAATCAGGTGAATCTATTGGAAAACTAGTAAACACTTCTGAATTAGAAGCAAAGTTTTTTGTAGGTGAAACCAAATTTACAGAATTAGGAACTAATAAAGAACTAATTGGAAAAAAAATAAAAATTAGATGGGATAAATCTAAATTTAAAAAAATTTATGAGGCTGAAATAACTAGGATTGATAGCGTGATAAGTGAAGAAATGGCCGGCCTAAATATGTATGCTAAGCTAGATGATATTAGTGAAAATGATCCTATTAGACCAGGCGTATTTATAGAAGTATTGTTTGAAGGCAATATTATTTATGATGCGATTCAGGTTCCAGAAGATACCGTTTATGAGGAAAAGTATGTATATTTTTTAAATGGAAATAATGCAGTAAGAGCCGAAGTTAAAGTTGAAGGTTACATAGATAATATGTTAATAATCTCAGGATCATTTTTGCCAGGTGCTGAAATTATTTTAACAAGACTAGATAATTTTCAAAATACTAACAACTATTATTCTAAGAAATAATTGAAATATGCAGAAAGGTTTTTTTCATAGACTATTAGAGCACAAAACAGCTGCTAATCTTTTTCTTGTATTGATGATAATTTTAGGTCTTTATGCATCTAAAGTTTTAAATACACAGTTTTTTCCTAATTATTCTATTGATTACATTAATATAAATGTAGAGTGGCCAGGTGCTAGTCCAAAAGATATAGAAGAGTCGATTATCAAACCCATAGAAGAAAAAGTAAGATACATAGATAAAGTTAAAAATACAAAATCTACTGCTAAAGAAAGTAACGCGAATATTCTTTTGGAGTTTAGAAGCGGCGCAGATATGCAAAAAGCTTTAATAGATGTAGATAGATCAATCAAAGCAGTAAATAATTTGCCTGAGGACTCAAAAAAACCAGAGAGTAAAGTTATTATACCCTATGAACAAATAGGGTTGGTTTTATTGTCTGGAGAAGTTCCAGAGTCACAATTAAAAGCAATATCAAGAGATATTAAGCAGAAGTTATTAGATAAAGGCTTAGACAAAGTAGACATCGATGGGTTAAGGAAACAAGCAATTTATATAGACGTTGATCCTGTGGCAATGTTTTCTAATAAACTAGATATAAATGATATTAATACAGAGATATTTACTAGTCTTAAAAGTATGCCTTCAGGTGTCTTTAGGGATGATAAATCAGTACAACTTAGAACTTCTGGAACAAATGACACCATAAGCAAAATAAAAAAAATAATATTGAATTCATCTTACACAAAACAGGATATAATGGTGCAAGATTTAGCAGAAGTTTATGAATCTTCAAAAGAAACAGAAAATTATGGTTTGAGTAATTCTAAGCCAGCTCTAACATTAAGAGTTTATAGATCATTAGGGACTGATACATTAAAAGCCACTAAGGCCTTGGAAAAATCAATCTTAGATTATAATACAAATACCGATGAAGATATTAAAATAGAAATATATGATCTATCCTCCCAGTTGATAAGAGATAGAATTAACTTATTACTTAAAAACGGAGCAGGTGGTCTAATGCTAGTTTTAATTATATTATTTTTATTTTTAAGATTTAAAGTTGCAATTTGGGTTGCATTAGGGATTCCTGCGGCTTTATCCGTAACTTTAGCAATTATGCTAGTAAGTGGACAATCTATTAATATGATAAGCCTATTTGCTTTAATTATGATGCTAGGAATTATTGTTGATGACTCTATAGTAGTTGCTGAGCATATTGATTACCAATATGAAAGAACTAATAACTCATATACTGCTTCCTTTCTTGGTGTAACTAAAATGCTTGGTCCTGTAACTGCCGCTTCTTTAACTACAGTAGCAGGCTTTGCTCCTGTGTTTTTAATATCAGGTGTCATAGGACAAGTAATAGAGGCAATTCCTCTTGTAGTTATAAGTGTAATATTGGCAAGTTTATTTGAATGTTTTTTCGTTTTGCCTGGTCACTTAAATCACGCTCTTTCAAATAATAAAATTAGAATTGAAAGGAAGTTTTTAAATCTGAATTCCTATTTAACTTATTTCAATAGAACTTACTTCCACGGCATTCTAAAAAAATCAATTGAATTTAGATACACTACACTTTCTTTGGCAATATCCTTTCTGATTTTTTCTGTATTTCTTTTAAAAAGTGGTGCAGTTAAATTTTATTTCTTTCCATCTCCAGAAAGTAATATAATCCTAGTAAATTATGATTTTTTTCCTGGAAGTTTAAAAAATCAAACCATAAAATTTTCAAATGATCTAGAACGTTCTCTGAAAGAAATTGACAATGAAAAAATTGTTAGAAATATATACGCCACTATTGGTAAACCAATCTGGGGAAGTAGAGACTCTACTAAGGATGAAGGGGAACACATAGGGGGAATGATTATAGAATTAGAGCCCTCTGAAAATAGAAATATCAGAACATCAGAATTAATTGAAGATTGGAAAAAGTCTATAGCACCTGAAGAAGGATTAAGAAACTTAACTATTAAAGAGAGAAAGGGAGGGCCACCAGGCTTAGATATTGATATAAGATTAATAGCCAAAAGCACCAGTTTAGAAAAAATGAAAGAGGCATCTGAATTTATCAAAGAAAATTTACTTTTGTATGAAGGTGTAAGCGATGTGAAAGATAATTTGCCAGTTGGGAAAAGAGAGGTTTCTTTTTTAGTTACAGAAAAAGGAAAAAGCTTGGGATTTGATACCAGATATGTTTCCAAAAAAATTAGAGAAAACTTTGATGGAGTCATTATTTCTAACTTTTTTAGAGGACAAGAAGAAATAGAACTTATTATTAGAACTGACCCTAAAACTATTAGCATGGATACAATGAACTCTTTCTTAATAAAATCTCCAAAAGGAATTCTTGTTCCATTAGGAGAAATTGTTAGTATTTCTAAAAAGCAGGACTTTTCTGTAATAAAAAGAAGGAATGGATTTAGAGAAATTTCTATTACTGCAGAAATTAATGAAGATATATTGAACCCAGATTACTTCTTTAAAAATTTTAAAAAGAAAGTTCTTTCCCAAATACAGGACAATTATAACCTACAATGGAAATTAGCTGGTAGATCAGAAGAGCAAGCGGAAACTTTTGGAGATATGAAAAGAGGAGCATTTTTGGCTTTAGGAGTAATTTTTGTAATCCTTGCATTTATATTTCAATCTTATTTATTACCAATATGTATTATGGCAATTATTCCTTTTATACTTATTGGTGTAATATTAGGACATTGGGTTACTGGCTTTGATGTGACGATACTATCTTTGGTAGCTATACTTGGTTTAGGCGGTATTGTAGTCAATGATTCTATAATTTTAGTTTCAACAATATATGAAAAAATTAATAACGGTAAAGAAATTTTTGAGTCAGTAATTCAAGGCTCTCAAGAGAGGCTAAGAGCAGTATTATTAACTTCGCTAACTACAATAGGAGGTCTCACTCCGTTATTATTTGAAAAAAGTTTGCAAGCTCAATTTTTAAAACCCATGGCTATCACTATTGTATTTGGATTATTATCATCTACCTTTTTAGTTTTGATTTTGATTCCTTCTCTCATTTTCATAGGTTCTGAGATTAAGCATCTTATTTTTGCTTCCAAAAGCTGGGCAGAAGTAAAACAAAGAAAGCAATAAATTCTAATCTACCCATAATCATTGCAACAGATAAAGTTATTTTCAGATTAGCTGGAAGGCTGCTGAAGTTTTCTGCAGGCCCTATTATACTGCCAAGCCCTGGTCCTACTACTGAAACAGATGTTATCGCCGCTGATATACTAGTTATAAAGTCATATCCATGTAAAAAAAATATTGTAGATATAAAAAAAATTCCAACTATAAAGAAAATAATAATGACCATTACTGAATTTATAATCTCATCATTAATGAGTTGATTTTTGTAATTAGAAGAAAAAATTGCTCTTGGAGAATTAACTTTTTTTAACTCTTTCATAATTATCAAAAATAGAATCTGTATTCTAAATACTTTTATTCCTCCAGTAGTCGATCCAGTGCAGCCACCTATCAACATCATAATTAAAAATAATGAAGTAGAAAAAGACCCCCAGCTAGAAAAGTTAGCTGTAGTGTATCCTGTACCTGTCATAACAGAAACACCATTAAATAAGGCTAATCTCAGCGAGGTAAAAAAAGCTATATTATTTACGAAATAATTCCAAATAGTTAAAGATAAAGTAAATACACAAACTAATAATAAAAAAACAATTACTTGTGAGTCCTTAAAAGCTTTTAACCCTTTATGTAATGAAGATAGATATAAAGTGAAAGGCAAACTGGCAATTATCATTCCTGATACTATAGTTAACTCTATCAAAGTATTATTATAATGTGCAATAGAGTTGTTGTTAGTAGAAAAACCCCCTGTTGCTACTGTTGTTAAGGCATGGCAAAAGGATTCAAAGGCAGGCATTCCAAGCATCCATAAAAATAAATAGATTATTACAGTAAATAATAAATATATACTTCCAACTAATTTCGCTAACTCCTTTGATCTATGATGAAGGTCAAAATCTTTTTCTTTCCAATCTTGAGTAAATAGTTGCATGCCTCCTATATTTAAAATTGGAAGAATAGCTATTGCGAAAATTATTATTCCTATTCCTCCTAGCCATTGTAATATAGCTCTCCAAGTTAATAACCCTTTAGAGAGATTTTCAACGTTGTTATATATACTAGCTCCTGTAGTAGTTAAACCAGAGGTAGCTTCAAAAAAAGCTTCGGAGAACTTTGTTATATTTTTATCTAAAAAAAATGGAAGGCTAGCAAAAAAACATAATACTGGTAGAGAGAGAACGGTGATTATTATGGTATCATTAACACTAATTTTTTTATCATTACTTCTAAATGCTAATATCAAACATAACCCTATAAAAGAAGAAATTAAAAAACTAGGAAAAAAAACTGCTAACCTATTATAGAAAAAAAAGTCTAAAGTTAATGGTAAAATCATGCTAATACTGAGAACTGATATCAGCACTCCTAAAATAAAAAAAATTATTTTTAAGTTAATCATGTTAATTGTTTTTAAAAAAACTTTGTTTTTTAGTTATATATTTTTTATCATTATTAATAAGCATAATATTTTGAGGAAAATATAATAGAAAAATTTAATATAAAGGAAAAAAATAAAAATTTTGTTACTTATATCATTACTTTATATAATAAAAAAATTTATATTTCATCTGTAATCAATGCTCTAGCAAAAGAAGGAGGCTCTCATAAAAGAGAGTATATTTTTATAGACGATGGATCAACTGATCATTGTGTGTTAACGCTTACAATAATTAAGTCTAAACTTCCTGGCAGAGTAAAGGTTATCAAAAGAGCCAATATGGGAGCCTCATACTCAACTAATGAGGCTATGTTAATGGCAAAAGGTTACTGGGTAAGGCTTTTAGATGGTGATGATATTATAGAATATAAGTCTACAGCTAAAATGTTACGCTTAGCTAAACAAAAAAAAGAAGAATTTGTTTATGGCCTAATTCATGAAAAAACAAAAGTTTTTAAGCAAGCGAACAGTGTTAATTACGTATTACAAAATAAAAATGAAGGGTTAGCTAAATTTATTAGAAATTGCCCTGCAAATTCAAGTTGTATTCTTTTGTCAGTAAAAAGATTTTTCATGTCTGGTGGATGTGAAGAAAGTTTTGTTTCTCCAGATCAAATATTATTTTTGAGATTATTTGCCTCAGGAAAAGGAGTTTTTTTAAAGGAAACAGTAGCTAGCATGCCAATAAAACAAACATCCGAAAGCTTGTCTGCACAAATCAGAAGAAGTAGGTATGAGTCAATTTTAGCATTAATTAAATTTTGTGAAGAAAATCAAAATGTCAATAAAAGTTTAAAAAAGTTAGCTTTTAAAAGAGCTTTATCAAGAGCACATAATTATAATAAATCTTTGAACAAGAGCTTTATTTCTTGGCATTTTTTTAAATATATAATTTCAAAATTTTACTTTCCCAAAAACTATATTAGTTTAATGTATAGTAGTTTAGGAGTTTTTACTAAAAAAAATTATATCAGAAAAAAAAATTGGCGCACAGGGTTTGAGAAAAAATTGACTTATAAAGTGCAATTTAGAGAGTATTAAGATGTGTGGATTTGCTGGATATCTTCTGAGTGATAAAGTTTGGGAAAATGAAGACTATGCAACTGAGGACCTTTCTAATATATCTAGGTTAATTTATCATAGAGGACCTGATGATAATGGGATTTATACAGATAAAGAAAATAAATTAGGGCTAGCTTTCCAGAGACTAAGCATCCTTGATTTATCAATTAATGCCAAGCAACCTATGATTTCTAAAAGCATGGATTGGATCATAGTTTTTAATGGAGAAATTTATAATTATTTACAGTTAAAAAAAACTTTATCTGATAAAGGTATTCTTTGGAAAACTTCTTCTGACACAGAAGTAGTTTTAGAGAGTATTTCTAACTATGGTTTTGTAAAAGCTATTTCAATGATGGATGGAATGTTTGCAATGGCGGCGTACAACTTTAAAGAGAAGGCTCTTTGGCTAGCTAGGGACAAATTTGGAGAAAAGCCTATTTACTATGGGAAAGACAAAAAAAATAATTTTTTTTTTAGTTCTGATTTAAAAGCTTTGATGGCATCAAAGTATTTCCAGAAAAAAATTAACTACAATAATTCTTGCGAATACTTAAGGTATGGGTATGTTCCCGATCCCTTAAGTATTTTAGATAATACAAAAAAGCTAAGTCCTGGAACAATTCTCAAATATGACTTTAATAAAAAAATACAGGTCACTGAATATTGGAATACATATTTAGAATTTTTAAAAATGAGAGAAAATCCCTTTAAAGGAACATATGATAGCGCTAAAGAAGAAATAATTTGTAAAATTAAAAATGCAACCAAGACTAGATTAGCATCAGATGTTCCAGTAGGTGCATTTTTGTCTGGAGGTATTGATAGTTCAAACCTAGTTCTTTCGTTAAAAGAACAAGGAATTGATATAGATACTTTTTCTATAGGATTTGAAGATGAAAGTAAAAATGAGTCAAAATATGCTTGCGAAATTTCAAGGAATCTAAAAACTAATCACAATGAGAAAATATTAAATAATAATGATTGTATTAATATAATTCCTGATGTTGTGAGGTTCTTTGATGAACCTTTTTCTGATCCTTCGCAAATCCCTACCTTCTTGTTGGCTCGCTTTGCAAGAAAAAAAATTAAAGTAGCCATTTCAGGAGATGGTGCAGATGAGTTATTCGGAGGCTATCCTAGGTATAAAAATATTTCAAAATTATGGATTAATTTAAAGAAATCTCCTAAATTTATACAAAAAAATATTAAATGTTTTCCTTATTTTTTAAGTGATAGCAAGTACAGGTTTATAAAGTCATTAGGAAAAAAAATAAGAAAGTTAAGTCATGGATGTATCGAAAGCTTGTATAATGATGAGTTATCAAGGTGGAGACCTGATGAAGGTATGTATCATAGGGATAATATCTCTAATAGTAATTTCAATAAGGTATTTAATTATCAAGAAACTAGCATATCAGATTACAGGTATGTAATGTTCAGAGATCTAATAACATACCTTCCAAGCAATTTATTAGTTAAAGTTGATAGAGCCTCAATGGCCAATAGCTTAGAGGTAAGAAACCCATATCTTGATCCTTGTCTCGCAAGATTTGTATGGAGTTTGCCCGACAAATATATCTACAAAAAAAACTATGACAAACTTATACTTCGTGATATTTTGTCAAAAAAATTTTCTAGTAAAATCTATGCAAGAAAAAAACAAGGTTTCGAGCCACCCTTGGATTTATGGCTTAAGGGACCGCTCAAAGATTGGGCGTATGAAATAATTGAAAAAAGTGACGATATTGTTAAAAATGATAAGCTTAAATTTTTCTTTCAATCTTTTTTAAAAGGAGAAAAAAAATTGACTTACAAATTGTGGACACTAATAATGTTTAAGGCATGGCGAGATCATAATGCTGTTTAAACCTATTTTTCGAGAATAATATTGACTGATACTTTTATAAGAAACTTTGCAATTATAGCCCACATTGACCATGGAAAATCTACATTGGCAGACAGATTAATAGAGTTTTGTGAAGGGCTTTCAAAAAGAGAAATGAAAGAGCAAATATTAGATTCAATGGAAATTGAAAGAGAGAGAGGAATAACAATTAAAGCACAAACCGTGAGATTAGAGCATAAAGAGAAAGAAAATAAGTACATATTAAATCTAATAGATACTCCAGGGCATGTAGACTTTAGTTATGAAGTTTCTAGATCTATGGCAGCATGTGAAGGAGCTTTATTGATAGTTGATGCTACCCAAGGAGTTGAAGCTCAAACATTAGCTAATGCCTGGCTTGCTATAGAAGCAAACCTTGAAATTATTCCTGTTTTAAATAAGGTAGATTTACCTTCCTCAGATGTTGAAAAAGTTAAAAAACAAATTAGCGAATTAATAGGAATTGAAACAGATGATACAATAGCTGTTTCAGCTAAGACAGGATACGGAATAAAGGAATTATTGGAAAAAATTATTTTTAAATGTCCTTATCCTAAAGGCACAGATGCGGAGCCACTCAAAGCATTGTTGGTAGACTCATGGTATGACTCTTATTTAGGGGTTATGGTTTTAATAAGAGTTAAAAGTGGTTTTTTAAAAAAAAATATGAAAATCAAACTACTAATTTCTGATACAGAATATATAATAGAAAAAGTAGGAGTTTTTACCCCAAAACCTGTAGAAGTTGATATTTTAAAAGCTGGAGAAGTGGGTTTTATAACTGCAAATATCAAAGAGACCTCTCAGGCTTGGGTAGGTGATACTATTGTAGAAAGTAGAAATCCTAACAAATTGAAACCACTTCCTGGCTTTAAACCAAGTGTACCTGTAGTATTTTGTGGTCTATATCCTTTAGATGCCAATGAATATGATACTTTAAAAACTTCCTTGGGAAAACTGAAGTTAAATGATAGCTCTTTTACTTATGAGAGTGAGTCTAGTGCTGCTCTAGGTTTAGGGTTTAGGTGTGGTTTTTTAGGTTTACTTCATTTGGAAATAATTCAAGAAAGATTAAAAAGAGAGTTTAACTTAGATTTGATAGTTACTCCCCCTAGTGTGATATATAAAATTATACGCACTGATGAAATTGAAGAATCTATTCACAATCCAGCTGAGTGGCCTCTGCAAACTAAAATAAAAGAAATTAAAGAGCCTTGGATAAAAGCAAGCATTTTTTGTCCTGAGCATTATATTGGTCCAATAATACAGTTATGCACAGAAAAAAGAGGAGTTCAAAAAGAAATTAATTTTACAGGTAACCGAGTATTATTAGAGTATTATTTACCTTTAAATGAAGTTATTTTTGACTTTCATGATAGGTTAAAGTCTATTAGTAAAGGCTATGGAAGTTTTGATTATGAAGTTCATGAATACAAAAGTGGAAACCTGCAAAAAGTTAGTATATTGGTAAACGGTGAAATAGTGGAAGGTTTGTCATTTATTACTCATGTTGATAAGGCAACAGCCAGGGGCAGAGTTATTTGTAATAAACTAAAAGAAAGTATTCCAAAGCAGCTTTTTAAAATTGCAATTCAAGCTTCAATAGGTTCTAAAGTAATAGCCAGAGAAACATTAAGTTCTTTAAGAAAAGATGTAATTGCAAAGTGTTATGGAGGCGATGTTACAAGAAAAAGGAAGTTATTAGAAAAACAAAAAGCGGGCAAGAAAAAAATGAAACAGGTGGGTAATGTAAACATTCCTCAGGAAGCTTTCCTAGCCGCTATTAAACTAGATGACTAAATATGGTTAATAAAAAATTTATAGGATTAATAGGTTGTGGATATTGGGGAAAAAATCTAGTAAGGGATTTAAATTATTTTGGAGTTTTAAGCAGAGTTAGTGATATAAATCCTAAAGCTAGAGACTTTGTAAGTCAAATATCTAAAAACATTACGTTTTCTAATGACTACAAAAAAATTTTAAGAGATAAAACCATCTCCAGTGTTGTTATAGCTACCCCCGCAAAGTCTCATTATAAAATAGTTAGAGAAGCTTTGGTAGCAAGAAAAAATGTATTTGTAGAAAAACCATTGTGTTTAAAATATAGTGATGGAAAAAAGCTATTATTACTATCTAAGAAAAATAAAGTTAAATTAATGGTAGGACATTTAATGTTATATCACCCTGCATACATAAAAATGAAGGAAAGCATCACTAAAGGAAAAATTGGAAAAGTAAGATATATTTATTCAAATAGGCTGGCTTTAGGAAAGCTTAGAAAAGAAGAAGATGTATTATGGTCATTTGCTCCTCATGATATTTCAATGATACTCGATTTGGTAAATGAAGAATTAATTAATGTAAAAGCCTTTGGAGCAAAATATTTAAGTAATAAAGTAGCAGATACAACAGTAACTCTTCTTAAGTTTAGAAATAAAATAAAATCACATATTTTTGTATCCTGGTTACATCCTTACAAAGATCAGAGGTTAGTTGTAGTAGGAGAAAAAGGAATGTTAGTGTTTGCTGATGTCTTGAGTAATGAAAACAAGTTAGTTTTTTATAACCATAAAGTAGGTTGGGTAAAAAATATTCCACTTATACAAAAAGCAGAAGGAAAAATAATACCTTTTAATTATAGTGCAGAGCCTCTTAAGCTTGAGTGCAAAGCATTCATAGACTGGGTAACTAAAGGGAAAACCCCAATATCAGTAGTAGAAGAAGGATTAAAAGTTCTAAAAGTATTGGAATTAGCAAAAAAAGATTTAGTAAAATGGTAATATAGTGTTTATACATAAAACAGCAGTTTTAGATGACAACATAACATTGGGAAATAATATTTCTATTTGGCATTTCTGTCACATTATGTCAGGAAGCCGTATAGGAGATAATAGTAGTTTAGGGCAGAATGTAATGATTGGTAGAAATGTTAGAATAGGAAAAGGATGTAAAATTCAAAACAATGTTTCTGTATATGAAGGAGTTGAGCTTTCAGATAATGTCTTTTGTGGCCCTTCTTGTGTTTTTACTAATGTTATTAATCCTAGATCTTTTGTTAATAGAAAAAAAGAGTTCAAAAAAACATTAGTAAAGGAAGGAGCTTCTATAGGTGCAAACGCTACCATAATTTGTGGTGTCACCATAGGAAGTTTTTCATTAATTGGAGCAGGTTCCGTTATCACTAAAGATGTAAAAAGCTATGCTATAATGGCTGGAAATCCAGCAAAAAAAATAGGATGGGTTTCTACTAAAGGATATAAACTTGATGAGAACCTTAGATGCCCAGAAACTGGCGAAGAATTTTATTTAGATGATGAGATTTTAAGAAAGAAATAAACGATGCTACAAATTAAATTTTTAGACTTAGCAAAACAGCAAAAAACTATAGAAAAGCATTTAAGGTTTAATTTAGATAAAGTACTTTCTGAGTCTAAGTTTATAATGGGACCTGAAGTTAAAAAGCTTGAGAGCAGTTTGGCAGAATACACAAAAGCAAGCTATTGTATCTCTTGCTCTAGTGGAACTGATGCACTCACCTTATCATTGCTAGCTTTAGATATAGGAATAGGCGATATTGTTTTTTGTCCTAGTTTTACATTTCCAGCTACAGCAGAATCAATATTAATGGTAGGAGCAACTCCAGTTTTCGTTGATGTAGGAAAAAATACTTACAATATTTGTTATAAAAATCTTCTTAATGCAATAGAAAAATGTAAAAAGGAAAAATTAAGAATTAAGGCTATAATGCCAGTAGACCTATATGGATTACCAGCAAATTACAATAAAATAAACGCCATAGCTAAATCATTTAATCTTCATGTTATTGCCGATGGAGCTCAGAGTTTTGGAGGAATTTTTAGAAAAAATAAAGTAGGTAATTTAACAGAAATCACTACTACATCTTTCTTTCCTGCTAAACCTCTAGGATGTTATGGAGATGGAGGAGCTATTTTTACTAGAAGCTTAGACATCAAAGAGAAGCTTGAAAGCTTAAGAGCTCATGGAAAAGGCAAGGGTAAATATGATATAAATTATATGGGTATGAATGCAAGATTAGATACAATTCAAGCTGCAGTTTTGCTTAGCAAACTAGAAATTTTTGATTGGGAGATAAAGGAACGAAATAGAATTGCAAAAATTTATTCAAATGAACTTAAGTCTAGCTTTCACATTCCAGAGATACCTAAAGACAGCGTAAGTGCATGGGCTCAATATACTATTCAAAGCTCTAAAAGAGATAAAGTTATGAGTTTTCTTAAAGATAAAAATATTCCTGTAATGATATACTATCCAAAACCTATGCATCAGCAACCAGCTTATAAAGGTTTTTTATTAAATAAAGACTTATCTAAAAGCTCTGAATTATCTAATAATGTTTTTAGTATACCAATACATCCTTATTTAACTGATTTAGAAGTAGAATATATTATTGAAAACCTCAAGAAGGCAAATAATTTATTTTTATAAAGATATGAAAAAAAAAAAACTATTAGGAATTTTACCTTCTTATGCAGGAGGTGGAGCAGAAAAAATTATGTTAATGTATTTTCATAATTTTCAAAAAAGACCTTTTTTTTTTAAATTACTAGTTGTAAATAATGATGGTCCATTAAAAACAAAATTAGTAGATTCTATAGAGTACAAATACAAAAGGCTATTTAACTCTATTCCAAAAATCATATCTTATATAAGAAAAAAAAAATTCAACATTGTTTATTCTACTTTTCCACATATAACTATAGCTTTAATTATATCTAAATTATTAAGACTGCATAATTGCAACATTGTAGTTAGACAACCAAATATGCTATATCCTTCATTAAGCTATTCTTTTAAGTTAAGAATAATTAGATTCTTATACTTAAGATTAATTAATATGGCCGATGTAATTGTTGTGACTTCAAAGGCTATGCGTGAGGAAGCCTTAAAAAATAATTTTAATAAAAATAAGGTTTTTCTTTTGCCTAATCCGCTGGATATAAGAAATATTAGAAAAAACGTGATACCAGAAAGGAAAAGTGGACTAGCAGTGAAATTAGTTTTTGTAGGAAGGCTAAGTTATCAAAAAGGCTTAGATAGAGTTTTAGGATTATTTTCAAAAATTGACAATATAGAGCTTTCTATAATCGGGCAAGGGGAACAAAGAAAACTTTTAGAGAATTTAGTAAAAGATAATAAAATTGAGGAAAAAATTACCTTCTGTGGTTTTATTCCAAGTCCATATAATGTGATTGCGGGTGCAGATTATTTATTTCTACCCTCAAGATGGGAAGGAATGCCAAATTGTGTGCTTGAGTCTTTAGCATTAGGAACACCTGTAATAGCATTTAAAGACATCATAACTTTAAACGATTTAACTTTTAACATAAAAAATAAAACTATTACTATGCTAGAAAACGAAGAGTCACTGCTAGCTTATTTAAGAGGCCTTCGCCCAAGAAAAGATAAATTAAATCCTATGTTAAGAAAAAGCTTGCTAAATAATTCTTTAAGTGAAGCAGCATATAGAAAAAAATTAGATAAAATTATTTCTAGTAAATTATGAACAAATATAAAAAAGTAATACATATAATAGCTGATTTAGGAAATGGAGGAGCAGAGAGGCAATTAGTAGAATTATTAAAATTAAACCCTACACATAAATTATTAGTTTTAAAAAATACAGGAGTATATAAGAAAGAATTAGAAAAGTTTAATATAAGCTACACAGAATTAAATATTAAAAATAATTTAGAGGTTTTATTTTATTTTCATAAAATTGGAAAAATTATTAAATCTTCAAACACTAAAATTGTTCATGCCTGGATGTATAACGCATGCTTGCTAGTATCCTTAATTAAGGTTTTTTATAATAAGAAATTTAAATTAGTATGGGGTATTAGATGTTCTAATATGCAACTTAAATATTACTCCTTGACCTTAAGATGCGTAATATTATCATGTAAATTCCTCTCGTTTTTAGCTAATTCTATTATTTATAATTCTCATGCAGGTTTAAAGTACCATAGTAGTTTAGGGTTTTCTAAAAGATTTAGTAAAGTTATCTATAATGGTATAGATGAAAAAAAATTTTGTTTCTCTAATATAAAAAGAAATAAACTTAGAAAAACTTTAAGTATAAAAAGAGATAGTATTGTAATAGTTTGTGCTGGTAGAGTTGATCCTATGAAAAATCACCTTAATTTACTAAGTGCATTTGAAATAGTTAGAAAACAAAATAAAAGAGTGATATTGCTATTAATAGGTAAAGGAACAGAAAATTTAAAAGCACAAAAGGGAGTAATTGCTTTAGGTATGAAGATAAATATAGAACACTATTATAGTATTGGGGATATTATAATTCTTCCTTCAAAGTTTGGGGAAGGTTTTTCTAATGTATTAGCTGAAGGAATGCTTAGCAAACTTTTTCCTGTAGCAACTAAAGTTGGCGACTCTAAATATATAATATCAGATATAGGATTAATTATAAAAGATTCCAGCAGCAAAAGTATTGCAAAGTCATTAAAAAGTGCCATAGATATAAACAAAAAAAAACTAGAGTGTCTTAAAATAAAGTCACAGGAAAGAGTTAAAAAAAAGTTCAGTATTAAAAAAATGTCTTTTTCATATAATAATATTTACAGAGAGTTATGACAAAATGTGCGGATTGGCAGGCATAGTTAACATAAACCAATTAAATAACAAGGATTTTTTAGAAAGAAAACTTAATAAATCATATCATTATTTAAAAGCTAGAGGCCCCGATGAGAAAGGCATGTGGCATGATGAAAATGCTTTTTTTTTACATACAAGGTTAAAAATTATAGATTTGCAAAATAGCTCAGCTCAACCGATGGAGTACGGAAATTATGTTTTAAGTTACAATGGAGAAATATACAATTTCAAGGACTTAAAAAATATTTTAATTCAAAAAGGTTATAAATTTAAATCCTCTGGTGATACAGAGGTCTTAATAGCTAGTTGGGACTATTGGGGAGTGGAAGCTTTACATCAATTAGATGGAATGTTTGCATTCTCAATTTGGGATAAAAAAAGAAAAACTCTTTATCTAGCTAGAGACAGATTTGGGAAAAAACCACTTGCTTTTTCTAAATCAGAAAATACTATAGCTTTTTCTTCTGACCTAAGAAGCTTGAGAGAAATAGCTGACTCAGGTAATGTAGATAAGGCAGCCTTAGAAAGCCTTTTTAGATTTAGGTTTATCTATGAACCTCTTACTATTTATGAAAATTTTAAAAAAATTCCTGCGGGTAGTATTTTAACTTTTAACTCTAGTGGTGCTGAAATAAGGAAGTGGTTCTCTTTAAACAATAAAGTTTCAAAAAATAATCATAGATATAATAAAAAAAAAATTTTCGATTTAACTATTAAAGCAGTAGAAAAAAGATTAGTCTCAGACGTTCCTTTAGGCGTTTTTTTATCAAGTGGTTTAGACTCGGGAATAATAAGTGCATGTTTAACTATTTTAGATAAAAAAATACCACATTTTACAGTTGGCTATAAGAATCAAGGCGATTATTATGATGAGTCAGGCCATGCATCAAATTTAGCTAAACATTTTGGTTTTGAACATCATAAACTATATCTTGATGCAAAAAAAACCTATCCAATTATTGAGGAAATTATTTGTACTAGTGATGAGCCCTTTGCCGACTCAAGTGCAATTCCAATGTATATGATTGCTAAGGAAACAAGCAAATATATTAAAGTTTCTTTATCTGGAGATGGAGGTGATGAGATATTTGGCGGATACAGAAAATATATAGCTTATAGATGGAATCTATTAACTAATCTAATACCTAGCTTTCTTAGGAAATCAATAGGTTATGCTTTGCCAAATCTAAAGAATAATGTATTTAATGAAAATCTTAGAAAATTAAAAAGATTATTGCTAAACAGCACTTTGAACCTAAGCAAAATGCAACTTAGTTTTTTAGATCAATTATCAAATAAGGAATATGAAAAAATTTTTGGCGTAAATAAGACAGACATTGATAATGAAATTTTTAATGAATTAGAAACTTATGACGATGATTTAAATGAAATATTGTCAAGAGATATTAAGTTTTCTTTATCAGGAGATATGTTAGTAAAAGTTGATAGGTATTCTATGAAACATAGTCTAGAAGTAAGATCTCCTTTTTTAGATAAAGATTTAGTTGATTATGCTTTTAGTATTTCAGGAATTAAGAAAATAGGGTTTTTTTCTGGAAAGAAAATACTTAAAGATTCATTTTCTCACTTGTTTCCAAATAAATATTTAAATTTACCTAAAAAAGGATTTGAAGTACCTTTAGATAAATGGCTGTCCGATGAACTGAGACATTTGGTAGACCAAGCTATTTCGAGAAAAGTTTTAGATAGTCTTGATATTAAAAATACTGGAATAGTACAAAATTGGAAAAACGAATTTTTGTCAGGTAACGCAGATAACTCTTGGAAATTATGGACACTTATTTCTTATGCAAAATGGGCAGAGATAAATAAACATATATAAAAAAATGTTTTATAAGAAATTTTTCATAAAATATAAAAATCATGAGATAATATTCAGATTAATGACTAAGTACTATAAAAATATATTAATTTTTTACTTTTTTACTTTTTTAAGTTTTCCTATTTACTCTAAAGAGCTTAAAATCGCTGTACTAAAATTTGGTTCAGTTAATTGGGAGTTAGATGTATTAGAGCACCATGGCTTAGATAAAGAATTTAAATTAAATTTAAAAAGAGTTCAAATGACAAACAAAGATGCAGCCGCGATCGCTTTTTTATCAGACTCGGCAGATATTTTTGTTACTGACTGGATTTGGGTTAGCAAGCAAAGATATCAAGGAAATAAAGTTTCGTTTTTACCATATTCTACTGCTGCTGGAGGGCTGATAATTAAAAATAGTAGTGAAATTACTAGTATACATGATTTGAAAAATAAAAAAGTAGGGATAGCAGGAGGTTCTATTGACAAATCTTGGCTACTTTTTAGAGCATTTTTTAAAAAAAAATATGGTATGGAAGCTACAACATTTTTTAGAACTTCATTTGCAGCGCCTCCTTTAATTAATGGTTTGTTGAAAACAGGAGATTTAGATGCAGGTATAAATTATTGGAATTATAATGCTAGACTTAAGGCTCAAGGTTTTAAAGTTATTATAAATATAGAAGATATGCTTCCTATTTTAGGAATTAAAGGAGATCTTCCTTTAATAGGCTACGTTTTCAAAGAAGAACTTTTAGAGAGAGAATATGATTTAGTAAAAAGATTTTTACAGGCTACAAATTTATCAAGAAAAATTCTTGAAGAGTCAGACGAAGAATGGGATAGAATAATGAAACTGACTGGAGCAAGAGATAAAGAAATGCTTATTTCCATTAGAGACAGTTTTAGAAAAGGAATTCCAAAAAGTGAAATAGAAACTCTTAACCAGAATATCATCAAAGCTTATGATATATTAAAAAATATTGGTGGTAAAAAGTTAGTAGGAAAGGGAGAACGTTTAGCAGAAGGAACAATTTGGAATGCTAACTAAAAAGTATTTAAGTTCAGTCAAAGGATTCTCTTTTATATTCTTATTTATTTTATGGGAGTTATTGTCAAATTTTTCTAATCCGACCACATTTCCTTCTCTTTTGGTCATAGTGAAAACTTTATATTCTGAAATTCTAGATGGTGAATTGATTTTCCATTTAGGTATAACCTTATATAGAGTATTTGTTTCTTTTTTTATAGCAATGATTCTAGGAACGTTTATTGGAATGCTCATGGGCAATTATAAAAAATTCGACACTTTTTTTGATGGATGGAATATATTATTTTTAAATATACCAGCTCTTGTATTAATAATTTTATCTTATATTTGGTTTGGTCTAACCGAAGTAGCTGCTATTATAGCTGTTAGTCTAAATAAAATTCCAAATGTTATAGTTACTATTAGAGAAGGGGCAAAGTCTATAGATAAGAGTCTTCTGCAAGTAGCATTTGTTTATAAAGTATCTAAAATAAAAAAATTTTTTATATTCTACATACCCCAACTTTTCCCATACATAATTGCTGCAGCGAGAGGAGGGATTGCTTTAATATGGAAAATAGTTTTAGTTGTTGAACTTTTAGGAAGAAGTAACGGAGTAGGGTTTAAAATTCATGAGTTTTTTCAATTTTTTGACATTAAATCTATTTTAGCTTATACAATAGCATTTGTAATAGTAATGATAGGTTTAGAGTTGTTATGTTTTAAACCACTAGATAACTATTCTAGGAGGTGGAGAACCTGATGGCTACTGGAATAAAAATAAATATTAAATCAAAAGTTTTTCAAACAAATAATAGAAAATTACAAAGTCACTCTGCCATAAGCAAACTTAAATTTGACGTCTCAAAGGGAGAGTTTTGTTCTATTATAGGTCCATCAGGATGTGGTAAAACTACACTCCTAAACCTTATATCTGGATTAGATAAAAATTTAAATGGTGAAATTATTTTTGATCAAGAAAAAAAAGTAAAAGACATTAGGATAGCTTATATGTTCCAAAATCCTAGATTGCTACCATGGCTTACGGTATTGGAGAATGTAGAAGTTGTGTTATCTAAAGAACAAAGAGACTCTGGCAGAGCTACTGAAATTCTAAGTATTATGGGTCTAAAAAAGTTTCTTGGCTACTATCCCGGCCAATTATCTGGCGGTATGCAAAGAAGAGTTGCTTTAGCTAGATCATATTCGAGTCAACCAGAATTATTTTTATTAGATGAGCCCTTTGTTTCTCTTGATGATGAGATGGCAAATAAATTAAGGGATATGTTGATTAGTTTATGGACTAATGAACCAACAACAATAATATTTGTTACACATGACTTAAGGGAGGCAATTTATTTAGCTGATAGAATAATTTTTTTGTCTTCAGCCCCTTCTAGAGTTTTACTTGATAAAAAAATAAATTTTAAAAGACCAAGGAAACTTGATGATGAAAAAATAGAAGCTTTTAGAAAAAATATAATTAGTAAAAATAAAAAAATATTAGAGGGAGTAAACACCAATGTTTAAAGAAAGTTTTATGTTAGAAATAAATAATATAAAAAAGTATTACGGACCTTTTTTGGCATTGAATAATATTTGCTTAAAACTCAAACCTAACGAATTAGTAGTACTATTAGGGCCAAATGGCGCAGGAAAGTCTACCTTATTTTCAATTATTACAGGGTTAGCAAGTGCTGACAGCGGGGAATGCTTTATTAATGGAAATAATGTTGCAAGTCAAAGCATAGGAGCATTAAAAAGCCTAGGCGTGGTTTTTCAACAGCCTACTATCGATCTAGAGTTGAGTGTAAAAGAAAATTTACTTTTTCATGCTAGACTGCATGGACTTAGAGTTTCAAGCTTAAAAAAAATAATTGAAAATGAATTACATGAAAATGGCTTAGAAAAAAAAATAAATAATAAAGTTAGAACTTTATCTGGAGGCGAGAGAAGAAAAGTAGAGTTAATAAGATCTTTACTACATAAACCTAAAATGCTCCTTATGGATGAACCTACGGTAGGTCTAGACCCAGGCAGTAGAGCAGAATTATTAAAGAAAATACTTTATCTTAAAAATTCTAAAAACTTATCTGTTTTATGGACTACTCATTTAGTAGACGAAGCAGAAAAAGCTGATAAAATTATAATTTTAAATAAGGGAAAAATAATAGCAATTGGTTCTAGTAAAGAAATTTTAGGCTTTGCGAAAGAGAATAATTTGGAAGCGGCTTTTTTAAAATTAGTTAAGGAAAAATAATATGTGCAATTTAAATATACTAATTATCCTATGTGTTAATTTAATGATATTTACATTTTCTTCGCATGCAAAATATATATTTGTAAGTAATGAAAATAGCGACACTGTAGTTGTTTTAGAAAAGCAATCAAAGAAAATTATAAAAACAATAGAGACGGGAGGAAGGCCTAGAGATTTAAAGTTTAATTTTGACTTTTCTAAGCTTTATGTAGTTGTTAGCGAAGAAAACCATATATTAGAAATAGATACAAAAAAACTAATAATTTTAGATCAAATAAAAACAGGAGATGATCCAGAAATATTTGATATAGATTATAATAATAACTACGCAGCCGTTTCTAATGAAGACGACAATCAATTGACTATAATTAACCTTAATAATAAAAAAATAATAGCAAGAATTAATGATGTAGGAGTAGAGCCTGAAGGAGTAAATTTTTCTCCTGATGGCAAGCTAATTTATGTAACCTCAGAAGGAACTAGTTCAGTACTTATAATAGATGCAATTGAAAAGAAAATAGTTAATGAAATATTAGTTGGAAATAGACCCAGAAGAGGTTTATTTGTTAATGGAGGAACTGAGTATTGGGTTAGTAATGAATTAAGTGGCACTGTTGGAGTTATAGATACTACTAAGCAAGAGATCAAGAAAACTATTAAATTTACTATAAAAGGAATTAGAGAACAACAAATTACTCCTGTTGATTTTGCGTATGCAAAAAAGAATAATTTAGTATTTGTTACTTTAGGAAATGCTAACCATGTTGCAGTTGTAGATGTCAATACTTATGAAATAAAAAAATATATTCTGGTAGGTAATAGAGTTTGGGGCGCTGATATTACTGCAGATGAGAAAGAGCTTATTGTTACTAATGGTAATAGTGATGATATATCTATTATAGATTTAGAAAAACTATTATCTACCTCTGCTATTCCTGTTGGAAAAACTCCACACTCCGTAAGAATTATGAAATAATATGAAATTACTTCTTATAACTTTATTTTTATTTTTTCCTAATATATATGTTACTGCAGAAACTAAGATTTTTAGAGTAGCATATATTGATTTAAAAAATGATATTAGATATACAGATTGGGGACGACATCCTGTTGATATTAGATCAAGTCATAACAAAGTGCAAAGAGCAGTAGATGGTGCAAGGTTAGGAATAATAGATTCAAAAAAATATGAGAGAATAACAAAAACAAAAATTATTTTTAAACACTTAAGATACGTAGATGAAAAAAAATTATTAAAGTTTTTTAAATCAGAAAGCCCTAAAGAATACAATGCAATTTTATTGGACCTCAATTTTAAAAATTTAAAAAGTATCCAAAGTAGTATAAAAGATAAAAATCAAGTAATTTTTTTTAATGTCTCTAATTCAAACAACTCTCTGAGAACAAATGGATGTATAGATAACTTATATCATACTTATCCAAGTGATATGATGAAAACGGATGCTTTAGCTCAATTCTTAGTTCAAAAAAAATGGAATAAAACTTTAATATTAACAGGAAGTCTAAATGAGGATGCTTTTTTAAGCACTTCATTTAAGGAGTCTTCAAAAAAGTTTGGTATCAAAATAGTGAAAGAAAAAACTTTTGTAAATTCAAACGATCCTCGTGTTAGGGAAAAAAATGATTTATCTTTTTTAACAAAAGGCAGAAAGTTTAAAAGTATTTTTATCTCAGATATTGACGGTGAATTTGCTTTAGGGGTCCCTTACGCCACTATGACCCCTGTGGCTGTATTAGGTTCCTCTGGATTGTCGCCAAAAGCATGGCATTGGTCATATATGAGACATGGTGCCCCTCAAGTAAATGGAAGATTTGAAAGAAAATTTAATAGAAGAATGCAAGAAAAGGATTGGGCATCCTGGATAGCAGTTAAAAGCATTTTAGAAAGTATTCTTAGAACTAAGTCAACTGAACCCCAGGTTATAAAAAATTTTTTAGTAAGCGAGGAGTTTAAAGTAGACGGGTCTAAAGGTATCAGTTTAAATTATAGGGATATCAATAGGCAATTAAGACAGACGATACTTCTAGTTTCCTCAAACAACTGGGTTACAGAAGTTGCCCCTATTGAGACTTTTAAAAACAGTAAAAATAATTTAGATACCCTTGGTATTATTCAATTAGAAAAAAAATGTTAAATTAATAATTATGAACGTAAAACATTATATATCGGCTCTTTTAGGTTTATCAATTAGAGAAATCATTAAGTTTTCTAATCAAAAAGGAAGACTTTTTTCTGCTATAGTGAGGCCAGCACTTTGGTTATTTGTATTTGCAGCAGGGGTTGGAACCGCTAGAGGAATAGATCCAGGATTAATAAACTTTTATCCTACTCAAAACGTGAATTATTTTGAGTATATAACTCCTGGGTTGTTGGGAATGGTTTTATTGTTTAGTGGGATGCAGTCTTCTTTATCTATGGTATATGATAGAGAGATGGGAGTAATGAAAATTTTACTTACAGTTCCTTTGCCAAGGTGGTATATGTTAGTATCAAAATTGATTGCAGGTACCATTTTATCAATAATACAAGCTTATTGTTTTTTAATTATTTGTCTACCTATTGTAAATTTTTATACTCCATTTTTAACTAGTTACACGGGTTGGCTTTTTGCATTTCCTTTTATTGTATTATTTGGATTAATGCTTGGGTCTTTAGGTCTTTTATTATCTGTCTATATAAAACAATTAGAAAATTTTGCAGGAACAATGAATTTTGTTATATTTCCAATGTTTTTTATCTCCTCAGCCCTATATCCGTTATGGAGGCTAATTGATAATGGTGCATTGTATATCTATTATATAGCAAAGTTAAATCCATTTACCTATGGAGTAGAAATGATAAGGGCAGCCAGCCTAAGAAGTTTTTATTTAGATGGGTTTCTAGTATGTTTGATATGTACTTTAATTTTTTTATTTTTAGCAGTGAGAGGATATAACCCTCAAAATAATGTTATTAAAAAATCTAAGAATAAGAATGGATAGGAACATAAACTTCTTCTCAGAAAGTATAATAGATGAAGTAGGAAATACGCCATTAATAAAATTAAAAAAAGCATCTGAAATAACCCAATGCAACATTTTGGGCAAAGCTGAGTTTTTAAATCCTGGACAGTCTGTAAAAGATAGGGCTGCATTATATATAATAAAAGATCTTAAATTAGAAAAAAATCTTAACAGTAAAATTATTGTTGAAGGTACAGGAGGTAATACAGGAATAGGTTTAACTGTGATAGGAAGTGCAATGGGATATAAAACTATTATTGTTATGCCTAATGATCAAAGCAAAGAAAAAATTGATTTATTAAAACAGTTAGGAGCAAAAGTAGTTTTAACAGAGAAAGCTCCTTTTACAGACCCAAAAAATTATATACAGCTATCAAAAAAAATTGCTGAAGAAAAAAATGCAAATTGGTCTAATCAATTTGATAATCTTGCAAATAGAAGAGCTCATTTAGAAACTACCTCAAATGAAATATGGGAACAAACTCAGGGTAAGTTAGACGGATTTATTTGTTCTATAGGAACAGGTGGCACATTAGCTGGTAACTTTTTAGGGCTAAAACATAAAAATAAAAATATTAAAGTTTTCTGCGCAGACCCATATGGTTCAGGGATGTATTCATATATTAGAAAAGGAAGTTCTAAGGCTGCTTACAGTTCTATAACTGAAGGCATAGGACAAAGTAGAATTACCAAAAATATAGAAAATATAGAATTTGATGGAGCCTTTAAAATTTCTGATCAATCTGCATTAAACATAGTTTATGATTTAATCAGAGAAGAAGGTCTATTTCTAGGTCCAAGTAGTGGTATTAATATAGCTGGAGCAATAAAACTTGCTAATCACTTAGGTCCTAACAAAACAATAGTAACTATATTGTGTGATTATGCTAGCAGGTATTCTAATAAAATATTTAATAAAGAATATTTAGATTCTAAAGGGTTAACGTACCCAAACTGGTTGTAAAAATATGTTAATAAATGCACATTGGTTAAAAAAAAATCTTAAAAAAAAAAATATAAAGATACTAGATGCCTCTTGGTATTTACCAAATGTTAATAGGAATCCTAAAAAAGAATATACAAATAAAAGAATACCAAAAGCAGCTTTCTTTGATATTGACGATATATGTGACTTAAATGCTAATCTTCCTCATATGCTTCCAAGTAAAAGTATATTTGAAAATAAAGTATCTGACCTAGGGGTTAAATCTAATGATATTATAATAGTTTATTGTAGAGAAGGTGTTTTAAGTTCACCAAGAGTTTGGTGGATGTTTAAGTATTTCGGGCACAAAAAAGTATATATTTTAAATGGAGGTTTTAAAGCATGGACCTTTGCAAGCGGTGAAATAATATCTGGCCCAGAAAAAATAAAACAAACGAAGTATAAGGTAGGTAGAGTTAAAAAAAAATTAAATTTTACTTATGAAGAACTATTACGTGTAAAAAAGCAAAAAAAAAACTATTCTATTTTAGACGCAAGACCAACTAGAAGGTTTTTCAAATTAGATCCTGAGCCTAGAAAAAATATTGGAAGAGGTAATATAGAAGGAAGTAAAAACTTAGAATTTCCATTGTTAGAGCTGAATGGATTTTTTAAAACAAAAAGCAAAATTAGAGATATTTTAAAAAAAAAAATTAAAAATAATGACAAAATTATTTGTACCTGTGGGTCAGGTATAAGTGCTTGTTCTTTAGCTTTCTCATTGTCAATTATAGGAAACTTAAATTGGAGTGTGTATGATGGTTCTTGGACAGAATGGTACTTAAGAACTAAGAGTTGATCTTTTTAAGGTCTAACTTTTTTTCAATTTTAGCAACTATGCATGATATTGTTGCGTCACCTGTTACATTTACAGCTGTTCTAGTCATATCTAAAATCCTATCTATACCAATTATTAAGGCTATTCCTTCTACTGGCAACCCGACCTGATTTAATACCATAGTAAGCATTATAAGCCCTACACCTGGAACGCCTGCTGTTCCTATTGATGCTAAGGTAGCAACTAATATAACTGACATAAAATCAGCTACACTAAGGTCAATACCATAAGTATTTGCTATAAAAACGGTAGCTACTCCTTGCATTATCGCAGTTCCATCCATATTAATTGTTGCGCCTAGCGGTACTGTAAATGATGCAACTGATTTTTTTACACCCAAATTTTCCTCGACAGTTTTCAAATTAACAGGGATTGTAGCAGCGCTACTAGAGGTAGAAAATGCAAATAGCATTGAGTTTTTCATCTTAGAAAAAAATTTGAAAATATTAATTTTTCCTAATATTAATAAAAGACCTCCATAAGTAAAAATTAAATGAATAATTAATACTAGTAAAACTGTAAAGAAATATTCTCCTAATTCGAAAATAGTTTCGAAACCTTGAGTTAGAAATGTTTTAAATATTAGAAAGAAAACTCCATAGGGGGCAATATGCATTATGACCTCAATCATTTTTAAAAATAGATCATTTAATAAGAGAATTCCATCTTTTAACTTAACATTATTTTTTTTAATTAAATTCAATGTGATACCAAATATTAAAGCAAAGAAAATTACTTGAAGCATATTTGCTTCTGTAAAGGCTTTAAATATATTACTAGGCACAATATTAATAATAACGTCTTTTAAAGCAGGAGCTTCTTGTTTTAAAACTGTTTCTAGCCCAGTGATATTTTTTTTAATTCCAGGATCAATTATATTAGAAAAAATAAGTGCTAAAGTTATAGCTATACATGTTGTTATTAAATATAATATTACAGAAATTGTTCCTATCCTTCCTAATGTAGATACATTACTTAAGTTTGATACTCCGCTAACTATAGAAAAAAATACTACGGGAACTATTAGCATTTTGAGAGAAGATATAAACAAGCTTCCTGGAATTTCAATAAAGTCTATAAAAAATTTTTCTTGCATAACCCCGAGGTAATTAAATAGAGATCCTAAGAAAAAACCTATTCCTAGAGCTAAAAAAATTTTTTTTGATAAATCCATATAATTATTTTATAAAAGATTTAAGAATATGCACTTAAAAAAAATAAAAATTTTTTTCTTCTTCTTTTTATTTTTTCAATATTTTAGCTTTATATGTGCTTCCGAATTAAAGTTTGGATCAGTAATAATAAAAAACAAAAGTTTTTTGTTTAATGTTGAAATAGCTGANACAAAAGAAAAGAGGGAAAAAGGCTTAATGTTTAGATCAGTTCTAGANGAGGGAGAGGGAATGCTATTTGTATTACCTAAGCCTTANTTTGCAAATATTTGGATGAAAAATACAGTTTTAAGCTTAGACATCATATTTATATCAGAAGATAATATTATAGTAGATCTACTTAAAGAGGCCTTGCCATTAAGTGAAGAAATTTATTCTTCTAGGATGAAAACTAAATATATTTTAGAAATAAATTCTGGTCTAATAGAAAAACTAGGTATTGTAATAGGAGATGAGGTGCATATTGAATACGAATAAAAAAAAATTAATTAAAATCAGGATACAGATTAAAAATGAATTTTATATAGGCCCAGGTAAAATATTATTATTAGAAAAAATTGGTGAGAAAGGTTCGATATCTAAAGCTGCAGAAAGTATAGGGTTATCATATAAAAAAGCTTGGAAATTAATTGATGAATTAAATAGGTATTCTTCTAAGAAACTAGTTTATGCTAAATCAGGAGGTAAGGGAGTTAGAGGTTCTCAGCTAACTAATGAAGGGAAAACCTTTATAAATATTTTTAGAAATATTGAAAGCAAGCTTACTAAACTGACTATAAAAGAAAAAAAGGATTTAGAAAGTTTATTCAGTGATATATAATTACTTATGCTATCTAATAATTATAAAACAGTTTTAGTTACTGGTGCTTCTAGTGGAATTGGAGAAGCAGTAGTGAGGTTGTTATGTAATAAGGGATATAAAGTTACAGCATTAGCTAGAAGAAAATCAAAATTAAATAAATTAAAAAAAGAAACAGGATGTCAAACAGTTTTAATGGATATAAGAAAAACTAATGAGATTGAAAAACTAAAAAAAATAAAATTTGATATTTTTATAAATAATGCTGGCTTAGGTAGGGGGTTTGATAAAATTTATAAAACTAAAGCTAAAGATATAGCGACTACAATTGATACTAATGTTCAGGCATTTCTTCAATTACTGCGTTGTGTGGTTCCAGGAATGGTAAAAAGAAAAAAAGGACATATTATTAATATTGGGTCAATAGCAGGATTATACCCTTTATCTAGTTCTGTGTATGGAGGTTCAAAAGGAGCAGTGCATTTAATCAGTCAAAATCTTAGATTGGAACTTTCTGGAACAGGCGTAAGGTGTACAGAAATCAATCCTGGCAGAGTCGATACAGAATTTTTTGACATAGCCTTTGATAGTAAGAAAGATGCCATGAATATGAAAAAAGGACTAAAAATGTTGCAAGCGTCGGACATAGCAGACTCAATTTTATTTTCCATTGAATGTCCAGCACATGTCAATATTTCCTCAATCGAAATTACTCCAACAGAGCAGGCACCCGGAGGGGTAAAAATAGAAAAATTAAAATAAAATATTAATTTATTAATTTAAAACAAATACTATTAAGTAAATTGATCCAGCTGATGCCAATAAGGTTATAAGTGTAACTATAGCGATGCTTCCGTAATTTTTATTATCTTCTTTTTCCATATCCTTCCTATTGCTTTTTGGGTGACATATTAATTGAACAAAGTGTCTGCCCATAAGAGTTTGTTATTTGAATTGTAACAATTCTTTGATCTTTTTCATAAGACAAAACACTACTTGTGGATCTAACATTGGTAATTTCTTTCCAAGAAAGGTTTGGCATTTCATATCTAAAAAAATCAAAAGTTTCTGCATGACTTAAACGAGGATTTATAGATAGTCTTCCAAACCACTCTTCGTCACTACCGAATATTATCGTATTTTCCATATCCATAACTGCACCATCAGGGATAGCAATATCTTTAAACTTAGCAAAGCTTAATTGTTCTGGTGGAAGACCTTCGGTGCCTGAGACTCCACTACTCATAAGCGGAACACCATTTTTAGTACACCCAGAAATGAAAATTAAAGAAATTATTATTAAAAAAAATACTCTCATTTTATGCCTTTAATATAGCATAGTTTAATAAAGTTAAAAAAGATTATTTTTAGATAAAACTTAAAAAAATAATATTCAGAATAATATCTCGGTTAAATATTGAAGTATAATTTAAATAGATTTTAGTAAATAAAGAGAATAATATTTCTTCACATCACTGAAGTTTTTAACAATCTCTAGACCTGAGTCTTTAAAAATTGATTGTATTGATGTATCTGAAAACTTTCTGCTTATTTCTGTTAGGATTTTTTCCCCTAGATTTATTTCAATATTTTCTTGTTTTGAATTAATTTTTTGATGACTCAGAGCCTGAAGATACATCTCTATTTGACTTTTATCCTCGTTAAATTCTGCAATGTGATCAAACATTTCAGGATTAAAATTTAAATTATATTCTTTATTAATAACATTAAGAATGTTTTTGTTGAATTTTTCTGTTATTCCTGCTGTATCATTATAGGCAGCTTTAATGATTTCTTTATTTTTAATTTTATCGATACCTAATAAAAAAAAGTCAGCTTTTTTCATTTTTTTAGAAATTTTAGAAAGAAATTTAATAGCAGTGTTATTATTAAAGTTCCCAAGTGTACTTCCTAAAAATAAATATAATCTAGGTTTGTTAATTTGCTCTAGTTTTTCTAAGTCATTTATAAAGTCACCTTTTATCAACTTGATATTTAGATCAGAGCTTATATTTTTTAATTGATTATAAGACATTTTTAATGCTTTCTCTGAGATATCAAAGGAAACATAGCTTAAATTACTTTTTACTTTTAAGGCTTCTAATATTAATAGTTTAGTTTTTTTAGAAGATCCACTGCCTAGCTCTAAGAGTTCGTGAGCGTCAGACTCATTAATAATTTTAGTAGAATATTTATTTAGTATATCTTCTTCGGTTCTAGTTAAATAGTATTCTTTAGTATTACTTATTTTTTCGAATAGTTTACTCCCTAAGTCATCATAAAGAAATTTAGTAGGAATGGACTTATTTTTTTTTTTTCAACATTACATTTAATTCTTTTAAACTAAAAGAATCTTTTGTTTTGCTAATTTCCTGAATATTTGGAGACAATTTACTATAACCGTTACACTAATAAATCTTATAAGTAACATAAAGTTAAATATAATAAAATATTTTATTTTAAATTTTTTCTTTATATGCTTTGCAGTTTAACATAAAGATAATAGAGTATGAAAAAAATATTACCATTAACTTTTTTAATAATTGCAGGTGAACTAATATTTGCTTTGCCATTTCACGTAATTAGATTTTTCAGACCTTCACTGTTAGAAGATTATCATTACTCTAATATGGAATTAGGAATAGCATTTAGCGTTTATGGTATTACAGCCTTTCTAAGCTATTTACCAGGAGGATATATTGCAGATAAAATTTCTCCTAAATATTTGTTATTCTCATCTCTACTCTTGACCTCATTGGGAGGTATTTTTTATATGACGAATCCAAGTATTTATAGCTTGTATTTTGTATTTGGGTATTGGGGTATTACTACCATCCTTTTTTTCTGGGCTGCTCTTATAAAAGCTACTCGTTCCATAGCTGGAAATAATCAGGGTATTTCTTTTGGTGCTCTTGAGGCAGGAAGAGGTCTGGTAGCCTCTTTGTGTGCATCTATTGCAGTATTTCTTTATTCAAATAATAGCTTATTAGAGTTTATAAGAAATATAATTTCTAAACAATTATCTCCATTATCTATAGTAATATTTTTTTATTCATGTGTAACTTTTCTATCATCAATGATAATTTTATTTTTTTTTAAAGAAGAAGTTAAACAAACCAAAGCTACTAAAATAAAATATAATATCGATGAAATTTATAAAAATAAAAAACCTATATTATGTATTTCAATAATTGTCTTTAGTGCTTATACCTGTTATAAAGCAATAGATTATTACTCTTTATATTTTTATGAGATTATAGAGTTTAGCAAAGAGAAATCAGCATATGTGATGGCCATTTTTTCTTATACTAGGCCTATAGCTGCATTATTAGCAGGACTAATTGCTGACAAAATTACATCTAGAAGTTGTACTAAATTTTTATTTTTCTTTATGCTAGTAGCATATGCTTCTTTGAGTATCTTTAATTTAGATATACAGTTAATTGCTATTGTGTATGTAAATCTAATAATTAGTATGGTAGGAGTTTTTGCTTTAAGAGGAATTTTTTATAGCTTATTAGAGGACTCTTACATACCATCATCAATAACAGGAGCAGCCGTAGGAATAATATCTTTTATAGGTTACTTGCCAGATATTTTTGTAGGTCCTCTATTTGGGTTTTTACTCGACTTACAAGACATAAAAGTTTCTTTTAAAATCTTTTTTGTATTTTTATTTATAATATCTACAGTAGGCCTGATAACTGCAATTTACTTAAAAAAAAACTAAAAACATAAACGTCCCCCAGAAAAGATATATCTAGTATTGGGTTGGTAAAAATTTCTAAACGAAACTCTTTTGATGTCATTTAATGTAAAAGTACTAGATCCTCTTAAAGTAAAATATTTCTTGTTAAACCAAGGATAGGAATATTCTTTATATGGATAAGGTTTAAAATTTTTATAACCAAAAAATTGATTTGCACTCCATTCCCATACTTTAAAGGTTTCTTTTAATTTTTTTGAGGAAACCTCCCATTCGAATTCATGAGGCAGTCTCATTTTATTCCATGCTGCAAAAGCTTCAAGTTCATACTTACTAATATTGCTCACAGGCATATTACTTATTGGTTTGATATAACCATTAGGAGTAGAAAGTGAAAAACTGTTTTTATTTTTAAATACCCAATTCAGGGGATAGTTTACATTATTTTTAATACACCAATTCCATCCTTTAGCAGACCAAAATTCTTTTCTTTTATATCCATTTTCTTTTACAAAAGCAAACCATTCAGAAATAGTAACTAGCTTTTTTGAAATGATATAATTCTTTAAAAATATTTCATGTCTAGGGTTTTCATTATCATATGTAAATCCAACTTTCTTAGCTCCTACTTTATAAATTCCATTTGGTATTTCTATACCAGAAAATTTATATTTTTGAGGTACAATTTCTTGAGTGTATTCATTAAAGTTTTTATTGAACTTTAAATTGTGCAAGTTAATTATAATTTTCATAATTTCAATGTGTTGGCTATGATGCTGATTAAGAAAATTAATGATATATTTAATAGAATATTTTTTTTTGATATTTTTAGATAATAATTCCTTTATAAGAATTATATTTTCTTGGAAATAAGTTTCTGCAAAATTTTGTAATTCTTGTATATTAGGTAGGTTTAAATGTCTTTTATTTACGTTTATTTTTGTAGCATCAGCAAGACTTTTAAATTTATTTACTATAGTTTCATCTGAAAAAAAATAACTTCTAACCCATATGGCCTCTATGAAAATACAGTGCAGTAAATGCCATCCAAGCGGACTCAATTCAGAATGAATTTTTTTATTTACATTATTTTTATTAACTCTGAGTAGTTGACCTAAAATTAACTTTTGCTTTTTTTGCAAGTTATTAATGCTTTCTATTGATTTTAAGATTTTTCAATTTCCATTATTTTGACTGTATTTTTACTACATTCTATTAAAGAGTTGTTTTTAACTGACACCCACTTTTTTTTATCAAGTTTCTCTGAAGAAATGAAAATACTTTTATTCTTATTGATTTGATAATAAAGAGAAGGAGAGGTCAGTTTTATTGAAGTTTTAGTTGCATATAGTTTATATTTTTTGTCTTTATATTCTGCTATTAAGAAATTTAACATAGCAGCCTTACACACCTTAGAAAGAATTTTGATAGCTTCTTTAATTGCTTTTAATAAACTTTTTTCCTTTTTATATATATTAATAATTATTAAAAATATTAATTCTGAGTCAGTGCTTCCTTTTATTGTTGATAAAAGTTTTTTATCTAACAAACTTAAAAGAGTACTTCTAATACTTGTTTCAAAGTTTTCAATGTAACCATTATGAGAAAAAAGCAAATTATCAAAAACAAATGGGTGTGTGTTTTGATAGCCTGTATTTGTCAATAATGTTGCACTTCTAACATTTGCTATCATTAAATTAGTTTTAATGTTTTTTGTTAAAGACTTTAGGTTTTGGTCATTCCAAATTGGTATATAGTTTTTATAAAGAAAAAACTTTTTTCCATTTTCGTGGCTATTCCAGCCTATACCGAAACCATCAGCATTAAGTTTAGCATTTTCCATTTCTTTAGGTTGAAATGCCATATCTACAAGAGAATGCTTTTTTTCTAAAATAACTTTATCTATAAACTCTTTATTACCAATGTAACCAATATGTCTACACATTTTATATTAATTTTTTTTATAATTATTACTCAATATTAAATAATTATATATGCCAATAAATATTTAACAACCTTAGTCAACAAAGCTTTTTGCAAGTAAGTCAAATTAATTTATTAAAATATAGAACGTCGCCATTAAAGAGAATTATATTTGTTCTTTAATTTTAAAAATTATGACATATATTTTTCCCTATGTACTCGTAGCTCAGCTGGATAGAGCATCTGCCTTCTAATCATAGATCTTATAACACAATCCTCTTCAAAGTACCAGAAAACCAATACTTCTAACATTATTAGCTTGTAATTCGTTGTAGTTTTTGGTAGTTTTAACATAGCTTGATAGTTTTAATTAAACAGAATTAGTTATAGATTGTGTGATGTAACATTTATAAAAATGCTGAAACTATTTGTTAAAATAATTAATGTAAAATTTATAGCCTTTTACTTTTATTGATTTACAACTTGTACCAAAGAATATTATTAAGGTATATATGTCTTTACTAAGAGGAAGAAATAG
This sequence comes from Candidatus Pelagibacterales bacterium, assembly GCA_002732015.1. Lineage (GTDB taxonomy): Bacteria > Pseudomonadota > Alphaproteobacteria > TMED109 > TMED109 > JAYYAX01. The sequence goes on along the minus strand of PCCU01000027.1, from coordinate 5,078 downwards.
AGAAAAGAATCTTACAGGAGAACTGTATGGTAAATATTCATTTGGCAACATGTATAATGAATTGCTCAGTGAAGAGCATATAGCAAATATTGTAAATATAATAAAAAATGATTTTGAAATTGCTGGAATAATAGACAAATATTCTTCACTCAAAATCATGGATGTAGGAACTGGAAGACAGGCTCTTGCTATGGCATTACTTGGTGTTAAAACTGTAGAACACTATGATATAAGTAAAGAGCATGTCAATAGATTTAAAAAGTTATTAAAAAAAAAGAAATATAGTAGTCTTAATATATTAACTAGAAATTTAGATTTGTGTAAACAAGAATTACCTAAAAATAAATATGATTTCGTTTATTTATCTGGAATTGTACATCACTTCTCAAATACTGCTAAAGGTTTAATAAACTGTGCAAATGCTGTAAAAAAATATGGGCTCATTTGGATTTATTTTTATAGATCAGGAACTTTTAAATGGTTTGTAAATGAAATGATTAGAGGTCTATTAAGTGTAGAAGATATAGACAGATTTTTTATTTCGTCAGCAATTAATTACGCTAATGGAAATTTGTCTAATCCTCACACTAGTCAAATTATGGATGACTTTTTTGTACCTTATATTAATTTGTATAGCCCTCAACAATACATAACATTTATGTCAAAGTTAGGCTTTGAATTATACTCATCAAGTCATTCCGATCCTCTTTCTAGCGTAAATCATAACAAAGCGCATCACAGTGCTGTGCTAGTATTTAAGAAAAATACAAATTCTGTAAATGCTAAGGACTTAGGAAGTTTATTACAACCAAACGATGAAATTAATCAATTAGATAAAAAAATTTATAGTGATAAGGAAACTAAAGATATAATTGATATATATAATAAATTAAAGGAGGTAGTCTTGAATAAAAAATATGATGTAATACGTTACAGTACATGTTTAGCATTACATAAAATAGCTGCTCCTCAATATTATGGGGAACCAGCATTACCTCCTAAAAGAAAAGAATTAAAAATACTGCTTGAGAATACCTATATTTATTTAAATAAAGTTATTAATAAATAATCATAAATTATTCATTTAATTATTCTTCATATATTAACATTAAAAATAAGCTTAAATCTTTAGAAAATTAAATAGATACGTCTTGATAATACTAAGCAAGTAATATTTATATTTAATGTCAGATATTTCATTTTTATTTAGTATACTTTGTTTTATTGCCAAGTTTATTTTTGTTAAATTACTAAATATTAAGATTAATTAACTATTGATAGGGAAGTATTTTTAACTATAATACACTAAGTTCGAAGCAAGTATTAACGAGTGATAGTAAAGCTTGGTAGTTTCTTGGTAGTTTTATAAGATTATTTTATTTGCAACAAACTGTTTTGGTAACTCTGTAAATCAAGGTGGAAATGGTTTAGAGAGTCTGAGTCCTCGTAGCTCAGCTGGATAGAGCATCTGCCTTCTAAGCAGAGGGTCGCAAGTTCGAATCTTGCCGAGGACGCCACTTTATTTGGTAGATTTATGGTTGTAAATATATTTGTTTATTTTTTAAAAGCTGTTTTTTTATTAACATTATTCTGGTTTTTTTGTTTAAGGTTAGCTTATTCTGTGCCTAATGCAGGAAGTCTTCTTAATTTTGAAGAAGAAATAGAAAAAGTAAATGTACTACCTATACAAATCCCTAAAGAAGACGAAATAATTAATGGAGTATCTGGAAAAAATGGGGAAAAAGTATTAATCAAGGGGTTTAAGTTTGAGGGAAAAAAAAATGGATTTACTTCTCAGGAATTAGAAAAAATCTTAGAAGATTTGATAGGAAAAAATCTTAGTTTTGAAGAAATTCAAAATGCCGCTAACAAAATACAAAGTTTTTATAGAGAAGCAGGGTATTTTTTAGCACAAGCATATATACCCGAACAAGAAGTAAAAGATGGGATAATAACTATATTTATCTCTGAAGGTAAGTTAGACAGCGAAAAGCCATATGAAATTAAAAAGAATGATATTAGATTAAAAGATGGCATTCCTGAGAGTTACTTCATTGAGGGGATGAAAGGAAAGTTTACTCAGCAAGGGCTAGAAAGGTCTATTTTAAATTTTAATGAAATGCCCGGTATAGAGGGTAAAGTTACATTAAAGCCTGGTGACGATATATATTCTACTAGAATAGTTTTGGATGTAAAAGAGGGACCATTAATTTCAGGAGCGCTTTCAATAGATAATTATGGTAATAGGTATACTGGTCAAAATAGAACTTCAGGTATAGCATATATAAATAACCCTACAAAGATTGGAGACCAAGTTATTTTCAATGTGATTACTGCTCCTTCTGGAAATTTTAGTTTATACAAGTTAGGGTACAATTACCCATTGGGACGGAATGGATTGAGAAGTAGCTTTTTCATAAATGATTTAAATTATAAAATAGGAAAAGAGCTTAAAACCTCTCCTAAATCAATGGGAAATGCACTAACGTATTCAGCTAACCTTAAATATCCTTTACATAGAACTGCAATAAGAACACTGCTCATATCAGGAAATTATGAGCATAAAGAAATGTATAATGAAACTACAGGCTCTACTACTAGTGATAAAAATATTTCTACCATAGGCACTAAATTTACTTTTACTAATATTGATAAAATTTTTCTTGGTGGCTATATGCAGTCAACTATATCTTTCTCTTCAGGAGAATTGGATTTATCTGGAGACCAATCTGATTTATCTTCGGATCAAGGAACTTCAGGAGCAAAAACTGACGGTAGCTTTAGTAAAAGCAATATACAGTTTTTACGTATACAGCGAATCGCAGAGCCACTTGATCTGCATATTTTGGCATCTGCACAGCTTGCCAATAAAAATTTAGATAGCTCTGAAAAGTTTACTTTAGGGGGAGTAGGAGGAGTTAGAGCATATCCTTCAGGAGAAGCTAGTGGAGATGAAGGTAGGAAAGTAAGTTTTGACTTAAAATATAAACCAGGTGGTTCCATCATAAATCTATTTGAAGATATGCAGTTAAGCCTCTTTTACGACTATGGAAATATCAAGCAATACAATGACTTACTGAATATTAGCATGACTACTCCAAATAAGTATTCTTTAAAAGGTTGGGGTGCTGGTTTAGACATGTTTACTAGTAATGATTATAGCTTAAAAATAGGTGTAGCCGATTCGGTATCAGGCAACCCAGGAAAGACAAGTTCAGGAAATAATAGTGACGGTAAAGACAATACTTGGAGATATTGGTTTTTAGGAGTTTTTAATTTAAAATAGAGGTTGTATGAATTTATTTATTATGAAAATATTTGATGCTAAAATTTACGAAAATAACCATCTCTACATTAGTCTCTGCATCTCTATTTTTGTCAAATTTTTCTTATCTCAAATCTCAAGAAATAAATAAAAATACCCTTCCCACTGGCGGTACTGTTGAAAGTGGGAATGCTACAATAACTTCTAATCAGAGTAATTTATCTGTTAAGCAAAATTCCGATAAAGTTATATTAAATTGGGAGACATTTAACATCGGTAGGGATGCCAGTGTAGAGTTTTTTCAGCCAAGCTCTTCATCTACTGCACTAAATAGAGTATTTGCGAGCGATCCTTCGCACATTTACGGAAGTTTAAAAGCTAATGGAAAACTAATATTTTTAAATCCCAGTGGAGTAATATTTCAAGGGGGCTCTAAAGTAGATGTAGGCGCTATGATAGCTTCTTCATTGAATATGTCTTCTGAAAATTTTCTTAAAGATGATTACGTTTTTGAAAAAACTAATGATATCAGTGGCTTAATTAAAAACGAAGGTACTTTGAGTGCGTTTAAAGAAGGCACGATCGCATTAATTTCTAATAGAATTGAAAATAATGGAGTGATAAATACTCCTGAAGGTAGTGCTGCAATGCTTTCTGGGGATAAGGTAAAATTATCCTTAGATGGAAATAAACTCATAAATTATAGTATTGAGCAAGGTGCATTAAATTCTTTAATAGAAAATAACAAAGCTATAAATGCAAATAATGGTTCAGTAATACTTTCATCTGAGGGGAAAGATGATGTTTTATCAGCGGTTATTAACAATAAAGGAACGATTAAAGCTCAAGGAATTACAAAAAAAGGCGGAAAAATATTTTTATCGTCAAAGAAAGGAAAAATTAAGAACTCTGGAACTATGATAGCCTCTTCTGAAGTATCGTTCGGCGGAAAAATAGAGATTACTGGTGATCATATCAAACTAAAAACAGGATCTGTAATCAATGTAACAGGTAAAACAGGAGGAGGGCAAGCCTTAGTAGGAGGAAGCTGGCAGAATTCTAATCCTGATGTATACCAAGCTAAAACCGTAGTTGTAGAGGATAATACAAAAATTGATGCATCTTCCATAAAATATGGAATTGGAGGTGAGATTGTAGTTTGGTCAGATATTCACAATAAATCCGGAAAAACCAGCGTAAAAGGTGCTTTGTTAGCAAAGGGTGGACTTGAAGGCGGAGATGGCGGAAGAATTGAAACGTCTGGATATAAGTTAAATATCAATAATTCAAGAGTATCTACGAAATCCTTTTCTGGCAAAGATGGAGATTGGTTATTAGATCCATATAATATAGAAATTACGGGAAGTGGTAGTTCTGATTATACAGCAAATGAAGATGACGAAGAAATAAGCGCATCTACTCTAGTTTCTGCCTTGGCTAGTAGCAATATCACAGTTAGAACAGACGGAGGAGGCTCTCAAGATGGAAATATTACAGTTTCATCAGCTATATCATCCTCTAGTAGTAATGATCTTACACTGCAATCAAATAACGATATATTCATAAACGCTAATATTACTAGATCTGGTTCAGGAGGATTGGTACTTACACCAGGCTCTGGTTCAGTATCTGGTTCAGGTACTATCAGTTTGGGAGGTGGATCTTCAATTAGCTCGTCAAGTGGAGCTACTGTAGAAAATAATATTTCTCTTGCAAGTGGGGATGCAACTTTCAATCAATCTGGTACAGCAGAGTACTCTGGAGTAATATCAGGATCTGGGAATTTTATAAAATCAGGATTGGGAACTGTTAC
>PCCU01000026.1 GCA_002732015.1 Candidatus Pelagibacterales bacterium | reverse complement strand
GCAGAAACTTTACTAATCTTTTTATTACGCCTATAAAAAAAAGTGAAATAATTGCATCACTCACAATTACTGCAATTATAAGAACGTTAATAGGGTTAGTCCCAGTATCATTTTTTGCTATTCCTCTTTTTGGAGTATCTATATATGAAATTGGTTTTATATTATTTGCATTGTTGATTAATTTACATATGTTTGGAATTACTTTGGGAATTTTTGTCTCATCAGGATTAATTAGATATGGACCGGCTTTTGAAAATATTGCATGGGCTACGCTTTTTTTATTAGCTCCACTTGGTTGTATATATTATCCAATTGAAATTTTACCAAACTGGTTGCAAATCATAGCAAAGTCACTTCCATTGGTTCATATCTTTGAAGAGGTAAGAAATATTTTAATTAATCAAACATATAATTTAGTTAACCTATTTAAGGCTACTATCATAACATTGTTATATTATTCAACCTCAGTATTTATATTTTACATAGCATTTGAGCAGTCACGGAAAAAAGGCACATTAATGAACATGGGGGAATAAATAAATAGCAATGAATAAAATTAAGAAAATTAAAATTATTTTAAAGATATTTTTTTTGTTTGTGTTTAGTACTAAAAATATACAAGCAGAATTTTTTAAAGATATTTCTCACCTTATAGAGAATAATATCCCAAGATTAAGCTATGGCATAGCTGTGACTGACATTGATAATGATAATAAATTTGATTTTATAGTTACTGGATACCAGTATCCTAATTTAGCATTATCATTTAAAAAGAAAAAAATTAAAAATATTATTAATCAAAAAATATTTGCTGACCAAAATAGGAGAGCAATTGGTATTGCTGCCTGTGATGTAGATACTGATGGAAAAGAAGAAATTTATATTTTAAATACCGACTCTTTTAGTGGAAAAAAAATATATGCTGATAGATTATTAGACTTTGATCACAATAGAAATTTTAAAGACTTATTTGAAGATAGTATTAACAAGCAATCGTTGAATTTTATAGCAGGAAGATCAGTGGCTTGTGTAGATAGAATGGGTAATGGAAAAAATTCTATTTATGTATCTAATTATGGAGGGCCTGCAAGATTTTATAGTATTCAAGGAAAAAAAATAGTTGATGAGGCACCTAAATTGAATATTAACAAGATAACTGGAGGTAGAGCAATAGTTGCCGGTCATATTTTATCAGATAGAGTAGATATGTTTGTTTCTAACGAGAGAGGACCAAACTTTTTATATAAAAATTTAAAAAATAAATTTGTTAATGTTGCAAAAAGATATGGTGTAGAAGACATTCATCAAAATGGTAGAGGTACTGTTTTAGCTGATATTTTATACAGAGGGAAATTAGATATAATATCAGCCAATTGGCAAGGCTATCATAGAATTTATGTGTTAAGAAAAAATAAATTTTTAGACTTATTGGACTTATCATTCAATAGGCCATCAAAAGCTCGTACTATAATATCTGCAGATTTTGATAATGATGGGTATGACGAGATATTTATAAATAATATAGGACAATCAAACAAATTATTTAAAGTTAGAGAAAATGGCGTTTTAGAAAGCATACCTTTACAGAACGCAAAGCTTTTTGATGGTTTTGGAACTGGAGCAGCGGTAGCTGATGTAGATGGAGATGGAATTTTAGAACTATTAATAGGTAATGGTGAAAGCTTTAAACAACCATTGAATCTTTTTAAGGCTAAAATAGAAAAAAACTCTTCTTTTTTAAGAATAAAACCCCTTAATAAATATAATTCTCCAGCAAGAGGATCCACAGTTATTTTAAAATCAAACTTGAGAACACATGCTAAAACCATTGATGCAGGTTCTGGATATTTATGTCAAATGGAACCAGTCGCCCATTTTGGTATTAGAAAGGGTGAAGCAGATTTTAGAGTAACAATTAAATGGACTAACGGAGAAACTCAATCCTTTAGTATAGATAAGTTTAACCAAGAGTTGACAGTAAAGCAAAAACTATAGTAATGAGTTTAATTGTAATTTTTATTTACAATCTATAATACTATTACTATATATGATTTACGATTATCAAAAATGAAAAATTACCTTTATTAGAATTAATTAGTTAATTTATTAAACTATATAAGGAACTAATTTATTTTTTAGTTTTGGTATAACTTTTAGATTGGTAAGTGAAAAATAATAGAAAATGATAAAATGACCAAAGAAAATACTAATAAACCTTACCCAGTAGATGTAAGAGAGGGAAAACGCTATTTCATATGCTCATGTAAACTAACAAAGAAGCAGCCTTTTCATGATGGCTCTCATATTGATACGGATGCTCACCCATATATGTATGTAGGAAAAGAAAATAAAGAAGCATATTTTTGCGGTTGTAAGTTATCTAAAGACTTTCCTTTATGTGACGGTAGCCATAATAATTTAAATAATTAAAAAAATAATTTTTATGAATATTTTAAAAAAAATAAGATACTCTTATACCGCTAATCAAAAGCATTGGGTAGGAGATGGATTTCATGTTTATGGATTATTAAGACCAACTGCCGATTTAAATAAATTTATAAGTCCTTTTGTAATGTTAGATTACGCTTCTCCTAAAGAGTTTAGCAGTACAAATCTACGTAGAGGAGTTGGCGAACATCCTCATAGAGGCATAGAAACAGTAACACTTGCTTATCAAGGAGAGGTAGAACACAGAGACTCTTCTGGAGGAGGAGGTATTATAAAATCAGGAGATGTGCAATGGATGACTGCTGGTAGTGGGTTAGTACATGATGAGTTTCATACAGTTGAGTTTTCAAAAAAGGGTGGAATTTTTGAAATGGTTCAACTTTGGATCAATTTACCAAAAAAAAATAAAATGACTAAACCAAAGTATCAAGAAATTAGTAATAAAGATATTCCAAACATATCACTTGGTAAGAATACTGAATTGAGAGTTATTGCTGGAGTTTATGAAGGACAAAAAGGACCCTCTTCTACATTCACTGAAATAAACTTGTATGATATTATAAGTAAAGAAAATAAAAAAATATCTCTGAAATTTAGGAATGGTACAAACACCTTATTATTAATTATGAGCGGAGAATTGGAAATAGAAAATGAGATTTTTAAAGATAAGAATATCTTAATTTTTGAAAGAGAAGGTAATGAAGTAGCTTTTAAGGTATCTAATGACTTTAAAGGATTAATATTAAATGGTGAACCTATTGAAGAACCAATAGTTGCTCATGGCCCATTTGTTATGAATACTAAAGAAGAAATTTATCAAGCATTTTCTGATTATCAAAATGGTAAAATGGGAAGCCTTTAAATCTTGAATGATAAATAGAAAAATATAGATTAAACAAGAATAATAATGTTTATCATTAAAAATAATAATATTTTTTTTCATGTAATATTTTTTTATCTGCTTAAATTTATTCTTCTTGTAGCAGGTTTAGGTGGAGTTTGCGCTTTGCCAGCAAAACATTGTGCTAAAGACATCCATTCTTCTGCTATTGCTCCCCTAACAGTTAATTTAACATCCTTTATATTTCTTACTTGTGTAACTACTTGACAAAACTCTTCTGCCATACCCGCTATATAATTAGTATTTTGTTTGTCATTAAATTCCCATAATTCTCCTGATGGAGAAGTTAATTTTAAATAAGGAATTTGTTTAGGAATATCTAATTTATTTACTTTGTAGGACCAATTAAAAGTATTATTTCCTATAATTACTATATTGAGAATTCTGTCTTCATTTTTACGTTTTATTCCTAGAGAGTCAAAAATAGCCTGTCCATGAGCCCAAGTTTCCATATGACGGGCACTTATTGATGAAATTACACTCATATCAGGGCCAACCCATTTTACTCTTTTTTTAGGGTCTTCAAGTTTAAATTTTTCAGTTATTTCTGAATACAAACTTTTCCATTTTTCCAAAAGTTTCTTACCTTTAAGATTACTAGAAAACTCTTTCTCAAAATCATTTAAACTTTTTCCATTACTAAAACTATCATTTAGTTTATTAGAAAATTTTTCCCACTCACTCACATTTAAGAGAGCAATATTTGCAGCATAATTCCAAACATGCAGATGTCTTATAATAGTATTAAAAGACCATTCTTTAAATAGTGTTTTTGTATCTAAATCAGATTCAGGCAAATGTTCTAAAATTTTATAAAGCTCATCACTTTCATTTTTAAAATCAAAAGCTTGCTTTAGCATAATAGTAGTCTATTACTTCAATTTATTGTGTAAAGTATAATTATGTTATTTTTGTAATGATAAATGCAAAGAAAAAACCAATTGCGTAAATAGTTGCTGAAAAAAAGTAAATTACTAGACTTGCCACCCGCAGTCTTTTACAAGCCTTAGCCTTCAAAGGATCAGCAGGACAGGGAGCTTTTTTGTTTCGCCATATAAAATAACCACTGATAGCCATTAGTGTTCCAGAAAAAAAAAATAATAAGACTTTATATTTTGATAACACTATTAAGAAAGGAGCACTGGAAAGTATGCCAGCCAGCACAGCTCCTGCTCCTAAAACTACAAAAAGAGCAGGAAGTGCGCAACAAAATAAAGTTCCTAAACTAGTAAAGAGTGAGAGAGAAGGGAGTAATAAACTTTTACTAGAAATAGGCTTCATATTGTTAACTCGTTCTATTAATTTTTTCTACGCCATAACCTGATTCTTCAAAAAGCTTAATTATTTCATTGTCGTCTATGCTCACATCTTTTTTTAAATAAATCACTACTCTTTGATTATTTAGGTCAACATTGATACCTTGTACTTCTTTTCTTTTCATAAAGACTTTTTCTATAGCTTGAGCGCAAAAATCACAGACCATTCCATTAGTGGCCACATCAATTATATTTTCAGATTTTAAACCACTAGATAGTTCTGTTGCTTTAACAACCTCTTCATGCTTCATTTCTGCTTCATTATTATTGTCATGAGAAAGTGCAATATAATTAATCAAACTAAATATAGAAATAGTAATTAAGCTTAATAGTATTTTCATTTTTTCCTTTCCTTAAAATCTTTTTATAAAATTAAAAGCTAAGTTTTTTTTTTTATCTAAACCAATTTCCATCAGATTTGTAGACTTAAATAGCCTCAGAATAACTTCTGGAGTTATTGTATCTTCATTTTCCGGCATATGTTTTAAAGCACACATGATCCAAGTATGTAATTTCCCGTAATCAGCAATATAAGGAGCTATCCCAAATCTTGCTCTTTGAATATACGTATTATCTATGCTTTCAGATTTTATGGCTTTACTTAGGTATGAGACAAAATATCTTCTTGTTTCCCAATCAGTAGAAATCTCTAAGTGGCCAGCCACTTCATTCTTATTTTCATAATTTGCGTAATCTGATGAAATGATACCCAGACCAGACTTAACGTATATATTAGCTTGTGAACGTTTTTTGTTAATCCTTTTAATAAGATAATTTAAATTTATAGAATTCAAAAAATATTCTTTTTTTTGCCAATATTCTGATTTGTATCCTATTGAATACTTACTTTTAGGAGAATAATGCAGTAGAGCTGAATTACTATCATAATTATTGTAAGTCATAAAAGTCCAACCACCTACATACGATACAGGCCTTGCACAAAGAGTGTGTATAAAAGTTAAATATAGAAATAATAATTTTAAAAAACTTGCTATATATATAATCATAATTATAATATAAGGTATACCCTAACGTAAAGGTCAAGATGTTTATACAGCAAGTTGCAAAAAAACTAAATATAACAACCAGAACAATAAGACATTATGAAGATCTGGGCATAATAAAATCTAAAAGATTAGAAAATAATTACAGAGTTTATGACACAAAAAACTATGATAAATTAAAATTTTTGGTTAGAGCAAGAAATTTAGGATTTTCTCTGAAAGAATGTAAAGAATTAATTAAATTATTTGAAAATGACTCTAGACAAAGTTCTTCAGTAAGAGAAATTGCAAAAAAGAAATTAAATGATCTTAAATTACAAATACAAGAGCTTGATAACTTAAAAGTTTCTTTAGAATGGTTAGTGAAAAAATGTCCTGGAAACGAGAAACCAAATTGTCCTATTATAGATGAACTTGCAAAAGATTAGTAGTTTAAATCTTCAAATTCTATATCTTCTAATTTTTCTGCAGTCAGTTCATATATACTATTATAAACTTCTTTTATAGGAGGAGTATTTTTTAAAACTCCTTCAACTGCTATTGGCTGAAACATATATCTGACCCTTTCAGGTTTTTTAAGTTTTATAAAAATCATTTGATTTGGTGGAGGAGGTGGCACATGAATACACATACCAGCATCTGGCACCAAAACAAATTCTTCTACTGTTAAAACTTCTCCATAGTCAAAGTCGAGGGGCACCATAAAACCATCAATTCTAATTTTTTTCCCTAAAATGTTATTATTAATTAATAAGCCTGCTTCTTCTACTTTATTTAAAAACGTTTCATCCTCCCACATTTCTTCTGTTACACCAGTTTCAGGAACAAAACTATAAGCATTTTTAGGAACTAGCTCCAACCATTTTAAGGAAACCATATCTTTTGAAAATGTTAAAGAGTACGAAAAAAAAATAATTACAGTAGATAGAAATAATTTAGTTAAACTTAACATTTTTTTGATAAATCTTTTATTTATATACCATCATTTATAGAGTTTTTATACGCTTGTAAAGCAGGAAATATACTTACAAAAACTGATGTAAATAAAATTATTACAAAAAAATATAAATCTTTTAACAATAAAAATTTATTTTCTAAGTAAATACCAAACTTTTGATCTAGTATAGGAAAAAGTATTAGGTTTAGAAATTGACTAAATAATATAGCAATTATAATACTTAAAAAAGAAATAATTAATGCTTCTATTAATAATAAGCTAAATATAGTTTTAGGAGAAGCTCCTACAATTCTTAGTAAAGCCATTTCTTTTCTTCTATTATTAAGTGTTGAATATAAAATAGCTATTAATCCTATTAAAGCGCTAACTATTACCATAGCAGAAATTGAAAGCATTATATTTTCAGTTACTGAAACTACTTGCCATAGTTTCGTAAGTACAATACCAGGTATGATAGCCTGCAGAGGTTCAAATTCATAATCATTAATTTCTCTTTGGATTTTAAATATGGTAATAGGCGATTTAAGTTTAATTATAGCTGCAGTAATTTCTTTAGGTATTAAATCCTGTTCTGTATAATTTTTTTTACTATTTATTTTAGTTGGTATTTTTGAACCAGTTTTCCAATCCTTATGAATGGCTTCTAGAGCTTCAAGGCTAACTAATACGAGCCTATCTATAGACGTCCCAGTTTTATTTAATATACCTTTTATTTTAAAAGGAAATTCATCATGTAAAGATTGTGATGCTATACCATGAGCAATAATTATACTATCCTCTAATTTGTAGTTAAGCATTTTGGCAACATCATTTCCTATTACGACATCAAAAGTATTTTCAAAATAAGTTCCTTCTTGATATTTAAGTTTTTGATTTTTACGATAAGAGAATCTATCAAAATATTCTTTTGTTGTGCCCATAACTCTAAATTGTTTATGACTATCTCCTAAAGATATAGGAATTATCCAATCTATTTCTGGTTTTTTTGAAATTTCTTGAAAGCTTTCCCAACTTATATTATTTGTTGGGCTTCCAATTTGGAATAGAGAGTATAATAATAGTTGAATTTCTCCTGATCTAGAACCTAATATTATGTCACCTGATTTAACATTTCCAAAGAAACTTTTTTTAGCTCCTAATCTTAATGTGTCTATAGAAAGAAATAAAACTATAGAGACTGTTAAAGATATTATAGTTAAAAATACTGTAATTTTTCTACTTAATAAAGATTGATAAGCTAGATTTATAAGTATTTTCATTTTGAATGACTAATTTTTTCTAAATTTATAAAACTATTAAAGTATTTTTTTAATGAGGTATCGTGACTTACCATTAGCAATGTAACCTTTTCAGTTTCGCAGATAGTCATTAATAGATCCAAAAAGTTTTCTTTATTTTTATTATCTAAAGCGGATGTTGGTTCATCAGCAAGAATTAAAAATGGTTTATTAATAACAGATCTTAATATTGCTACCCTTTGTTTTTGTCCTACAGATAATTTATTTGAATTTGTTTGTAATAATATATTTTTATTTAACCCTAATTTATGTGCTAGTTCAAATGCTCTGTCATAAAAATATTTCTTATTTTTTTTTTTAAAATTAGTAAAAAAACATGGTAAAAGTATATTTTGAAGAGGAGAGATATAGTCTAAAATATTAAATTGTTGAAATATCACACCAATATTATTTGCTCTAAAAGCATCTTTTTTGTTAGGAGTAAATTGGGTTATTTTTTTGTTTTTTATAATTATAGTTCCTGAAATAGGAGATAATATCCCACTAATTAAATTCAACAGTGTTGACTTTCCAGAACCACTTTCTCCAAACATGATAACTTTATTATTATTTTTTATAGAAAGCTTGTTTATTTTTAATAAAAAGTTATCTTCATTATTCCATTTAAATAATAAGTTATTTATTTCTAAAGCATTAGACATTAGTGTTTAATCAAAATATCCTTCAACTGAAATTATATTATTTCCTCTATCAATTATTTGAGAAAACTTTTTTTTATTAGCTACAATATTTACATCAAGCTTTTTACTAAATCTAAAACTATCAAAATACATAACTGTTATACTTTTTATTAATGATATATTTTCACAATTTAACACATATTCACTTAAAAATTCTGAATGGGACCCTTCATTTATAACTGTAGCAGATTTTTTTTCTTCTTCACAATTTGCTTCAGTAGCGATAATTAACATATTCTTATAGTTAGATAAAACATTTAGAGCATTTCTAACTTTTTTAATATCATCTTTTTTCTTTGCTTTATATTCGAAGCCAACTACATCAAATCCAGGCATTTCAAATTCAAAGGAAAGCCTATTCTTATCTTGCACAATATTTAGAACGCTTACACCATGCTCATGAGCACTTAGTGATTGTTTATTTTTCTTTCCTTCTTCTTTATGATGGTGATGATCATGGTCATGATGTTCGTCTTCTGCAAAAATAGCCATGTTTATTAATAAACATAAACATATTAAAAGTTTCATATAAATCTCCTTAAATTAATTATTTTTTATGACTCTTAAGGTCTTTCTTTATATCTTCATGGTCTCCGGTAACTATATGATATTGACTTTTTACAACATACTTTTCAAGTAAAGGAATAAAAAAAAGAGGTATTATTCCTCCCACAACTATTCCTAATACCATTTTTCTAATGTGTGGGTCTAAAAAGCTTGCAATTACATCTGCTACTACATGAGATAAAGCTGCTCCAAAAATACCTGCTATATAACCATTTGATAAAATTTTTAAAAGTCTGTTTATACTCCATCCAGTATAATAACCTAGTATCATAATTGCAGCGTGGAAAAATCCAAAAACAAACCCCCTTAAATTAGCAGAATAGCTATATAAATAATGTTCTAAAATATGTTCCATTAGCTACATTTGGAGCAAATAACTGGAATTTCCACAGATTGGTTGCTATCAAAAGATAGGTTAATTTTTTTGGTGCTTTGCTGTAGATTTAATCCCATTTTCTCACTGCAGGTTTCCACTACTCGTTCACAAATAGTACAAAAATTTAGCATATGAGTATGCTTTTCATGAGGAGTTAAACATACTAAAAATTTATTTATTGCTGAAATTTTATGAATTAGACCTAAGTTTATCCAAAACTCTAATACTCTGTATATAGTAGATATATTTAAGTTAGTTTTTTCTGTATCATTTATTTCCTTAAGTAAATCATAAGCTGATTTTGGATTTTGGCTTTTAGATAATGTTTTAATTACTAATATTCTAGAAGGAGTTAAAGATTTTTTTTTCTTTATGCAATGCTCTAATAACACTTCTGTTGATATAGTTTTCATATATTAAAAATAATATAAAAATTAAATTTATCAATATATTATTTTCACTATTGCAATAATATTGCAAAAATGCTAATAATATTTTTTTAGTTTAAACCTTTTAAACTTATCACTAATAACTACCGGGAGAAACAATGAAAAAAAGTATTTTTATTATTTTTTTTGCATTATTTTTTATTAAAAATGTAAATGCTGATATTAATAAAGAGGTATCAGATCTAAAAAATGAATTTAAGCAAATTAAAGAAATTTATGAAAGTAAAATTGAAGCCTTAGAAGCAAAAATAGAAAAATTAGAGCATGAAAAATCTAAATATAACGAACACGCATCTAAAGAGAATGACATGCATAATGATCATGAAAAACATGAAGGGCATAGCGAAGAAGGAAACTTTAATATAGAAGCTGTATTAAATGGAAAATATACTTCATTTTCTAGAAGTGGAGAGGTTGCCCCAAAAGGGTTTGGTACTGCTCATGAAGGAGAAAGGGGTAGAGAAGGTCTTCAAATTGGTGAGTCTGAATTAATTATGAACTCGGACATAGGAGAAAAATTTAGCGGTTCTTTAACAGCGGCTATTGTAAGAGAAGATGGGGCTGATAAAATAGAATTAGAAGAAGCTTATGTAGAAAGTTTAGAAGGAAGCTTGTTAAGCAATACCTTCTTTAAATTTGGTAGAGCTTTTTGGAATGTAGGAACTTTAAATCCTCAGCATGCACATGCAGATGATTTTGCAGACAGACCTTTACCATACAGAGTATTTTTAAATAAAGCTTATAATGACGATGGATTAGAGACTTCATTTTTATTATCAGGTTCTAATGAAGTAGGATTTGGAATTTTCAGAGGTGAAGATTTTCCATTTGGAAACACTGCAGGTAGCGAAGGGCATGGTAGCGATGCATGGTCTGCTTTTTATAAATCTTCTTTTAATATTTCCAGCTCTGAGGAGATAGCATTTAACATTTATCATTTATCAGGAAAATCAAGAACTCCTAATGCTAGGGTTAGCAATGAGGATAATGTAACATTTAGTGGCGATAGTGATTTATCAATTATTAATTTTGATTATGAAAACGCATATAGTTCTCAAGGAAAATTTAAATTAAGTGCTGAGTATTTTTACAGAAATCAAGATGGTACATTTGAAGATAGTGAAGAGTCTACAGGCGCAATAGGTTTTGATGATGATGATGGTGGTTACTACATTGCTTTAGTAAATCAATTTAATGATCATTTTAGTATGGGGTTTAGATACAGTGAATTATTGGCTGCATCTACTCCTACAGGATTAGTAGACAGTGCTTTAGACTCTGGCGGCAACGATCCAGAGGCATACTCTGTAATGTCAGAGTGGAAATTTGACTCTTCTGCAGTAATTAGATTGCAGCTTAATCATGAAACACCGCAACCTAATATAGTAGACAACCAAATCATCTTCCAATACATTATGTATTTAGGTTCAGGTGGACATGATGGACACGACCATTAAGTACTAAATTAAGAATAAGGAGTAAATAATATGAATGCTATATACTTTAAAAAGCAGATTAGTGACAAGCTATCTATATGTTTATCATTATGCTGCATATTACATTGTATTGCACTTCCTGTAATAATACTTGTGATTCCTAGTATTTCAACATTTTGGATAAATGATGAAAATGTGCACATAGTTTTAGTTATATTAGCTGTCCCTATAAGCTTATTTGCTATGGGTAAATCATTAAGAGTTCACCATAATTACAAGTGTATATCACTAGCTGGAGTAGGTTTGTTATTACTTGTAGCTGCAATTTTCATGCATGATATTGGTTTTACGGGAGAACATGGTCATGAAGAAAACGGTAATCAAGAGCATGGACACGAAGAGCATGGAGGTCTAGGAGAGACACTAGAAACAATTTTCACAGTTATAGGAGGATTAGTGTTATTGAGTGCTCATTTTATAAATATTAGACTAACCAATAAATCTACTTAATTATCTTTTAAAGAAATGTTAACTTAAGGCAATGAAAAGAGTACTCATTGCCTTTTTTTTTATGTTCAGTGCAGAGTCAAAAGATGCATATGAAAGAAGTAAGTTTGGATATCAGTCATATTCTAATAATTATAAAATAGGATTTTATACTAAAAAAATCTGTAAAACCAATATTGACCATGTTGATCTTTAAAAGATGCATATCAAAGTGGTGCTAATAAATGGAATTCTGACATGAAAAAAAAATTTTCAAATGATAAAAGTAATCATGTTCCAGCATGCCATAAAATAAATAGTTCGAAGGGTTCTGCAACTCCTAAGAACTTTCTAAGAAGAAGTAAAGATGGCAAAGGATTAGATTATAATATTATTAAATTTTGTGATTATCTTGAAATTTACTATCAAACTAAGATTAAATATAAATTGTCTTTTAAAAATAACGATCCTATTTTATTTTTGAAATGTGACTTAAATATTTTAAATACTATAAAAAAATAATTTAACGTTAAACAGAGTAATACTTGGTCTGCTCAAAATCAAAATACTGTGTAATAAATAGTTTTTATGTTACTATTCCAACATGGCTTATAGGTTTCCCAATTTTGATTTTGACTAAAAGCAAACAAATAGAAAAAGTAATTGAATTATAATAAACTTTAAAGGTTTTAAAAGAAAGGACATTTTAAGGTCAAATCATAAGAGATGAATTAAGAATATTAAAAGACCGAAATGAAATTAAGAATGATATTTTATGAAAAAAGTAAGTAGATTTGCTGTAGAGTTATATATCAATTGTAAAAGATGCTTTGTTTTATCTTATAAGTATAATATTAAGCTTAGAAGTCTGCCCTTTACATTAAATAGTGCTGTAGATAATTTGTGTAAGAATGAGTTTGATTTTTACAGAAAGCTTGAAAAACCTCATCCTATTTTTAAGGAATACAATATTGATGCGGTACCTTTCAAGCACGATGACATGGATAAATGGAGAAATAATAGACAAGGTATATCTTATCAAAATAAAGAGAAGGGATATCATTTTCATGGGGCTGTTGATGATGTTTGGATGAAGCCTGATGGAGAACTAATAATTTCAGATGTAAAATCTACTTCTAAAAATACTTTTAATTGGGAAGAAACATGGAATAATTGGGAGTATCCTAAGGGTTATAGGAGGCAGTTAGAAATGTATCAATGGCTATTTAGGAAAAATGGATTTAATGTCTCAAATAAAGGTTATCTGCTTTACTTTAACGGTTTAAAGAATCAACCAATGTTCAATCAAGAGCTAAAATTTGAAAAACATTTAATAGCTTTAGATTGCGATGACTCTTGGGTAGAAGAAAAAATTATAGAGGCGGTTGATACTTTAAATAGTGATGAAATACCAAATGGTTCAAAAAATTGTGATACATGTCAGTATTTAAAAAAAAGATGGCAAGTCAGTCAAAGTCTTTCTACTAATTAAAGCAAGGATCCTCCGCAAGAACTTCCAGCACCTGCGGTACAACCAAAACAATGATCCTTAGTAATAATTTCTCTGGAAACTTCTTCAAAGCTATTTATTTCAAATATATTTTTATATATATTTGCAACTGGTATTTCTAACATTTGATTAAAATCACAATCATATATTTTTCCGTCCCATGAAATAGAAAGTAAGTTTTTACACATAACATTTTTTGCTGCTTCAGGATTAAAGTTAGAGAATAATAAATTTTTATACGACTCTAGCTCTCCCTTTCTTTTTAAGGTATGTCTAAATCTTTTTATAGGCATATTAGTTAGAGTTAATAAATTATCAAAATAAATCTGAAAGTTTTCTTTTAAAAATTTCTTATATTCTTTTTCAAGGCTTGCTTGATCTGGCGGCAAATATGCACCTAATGGATTATATACTAAATTTAATTGTAAACTTTTATCTCCTTTACCATAACCTAGCTTATTTAGTTTTTTGATCGACTCTATACTTTTTATGAATACTCCTCTTCCTCTCTGTTTTTCTACATTTTGTTCTGTGTAGCAAGGCAAAGATGCAGTTATAGCTACTTTATTTTTTGCTAAAAATAATGCTGTATTCTCTTGTCCTTTTTCATGAAGAACAGTTAAATTGCAACGGTCTATTATTTTTAGTTTAAGTAATCTTAACTCTTTAATGAAATATTTAAAATTGTCATTAAGCTCGGGCGCTCCGCCAGTAATATCAACTACTTTTATATTATTTTTTTTTCTTAATAAGTTTAGTATTTGCTGAACAACTGAAATATTCATTATCTCAGTTCTTTTTGGTCCAGCTTCCACATGACAGTGCACACATGCCTGGTTGCATAGTTTTCCCATATTAACTTGTAAAGTATCTACCGTTTTTCTAAAAATCTTTACATTGTTGATATTTAAGGTTTCTATAAAGCTTTTCATATTTTTATTAAACTATAAAAATAAAATATTAACATCTAATTTTTTTGTTACAAAGTTGTTTTAAATTACCTATATTATTTTACTGATATAAATAGTGTGATTTAAAAAAATGCATCAAGCATATGACTTTCAAATAAATAATTCTCCACTTATTATTATGACTCCTCATAGTGGAAGAAATTATAGTAATAGATTTTTAAAATATATAGATTTAGATCTAAAAGATTTAAGAAATACAGAAGACTATTTTATTGATCAATTATTCTTTCCTCATAGCAATAAATACTCTTATTTGAATGCTACTTTTCCAAGAATATTTGTTGATGCTAATAGATCGCCTCTAGAAATTGATAAAACTATGTGGGAAAATAATAACTTAGATAAATTATTTGATACAAATTCAATTAAGGTACTTAATGGTATAGGAGTATTTGCAAAATATAACCTGTTTGGAAAATATATTTATTCATCAAAAGTTCCATTTAGCGAAGCTAAATGGAGGTTATTAAATTTTTATTTTCCTTATCATAGAAAAATTAAAGAGATTATTAAGAAAACAAAAGAAAAACATAAAAAAATTATAGCTTTAGATTGTCATTCTATGTCCTCAGAGTTGGTAAGCTCTAAAACTGATATAGTAATAAGTAATGTGAATAATAAAAGTAGTAGCACCAATATAATTAATCTAGTAAAAAAATCTTTTAAAAATTATAGCTATAATACTAATATTAATGATCCTTTTAAAGGAGGTTTTATTACCTCATATTACGGAAAACCAAAACATAATATTCACTTTTTACAGATTGAAGTTAATAAAGACTTATATATGGATGAAAAAAATATGTTACTTAAAAAAAATAGTTTTTCAAAACTTAAAGTTTGTTTTGACAATCTAATTAAAGATATTTTATTTTATCTAAACTATAAAGAATAATTACTATTAGGAGTTTTTTTGTATAGAACTATTATATATATTTTTTTATCTATAACATTATTAGCTTTTTTATTTTTAGCCATCTCTATACTTGGAATAATAAGATATACTAAGGACTTGCCAGATTATAGACAATTAAGGGATTATAGCCCCTCAGTAATAAGCAGGCTTTATACCGGAGATGGGTCACTCTTAGCTGAATTTTCCATACAAAAAAGAATTTTTGTTCCAGTAGAAAATATACCCGAGAATGTAAAAGCAGCTTTCATTTCAGCAGAAGACAAAAACTTTTATAAGCATAGAGGAGTAGATATAGTTAGTATTGTAAAAGCATCTATAATTAATGTTAAAAATGTTTATAAAGGAAAAAGACTAGTAGGGGCCTCAACTATTACTCAACAAGTAGCAAAAAACTTTCTTCTGAGCAGTGAGATATCAATAAATAGAAAAATTAAGGAGGCATTACTAGCTCTTAGAATAGAAAGAATTTTATCAAAAAATGAAATTCTAGAACTGTATCTTAATGAAATATTTTTGGGACAACGTTCATATGGAGTTGCAGCAGCTGCACTTAATTACTTTAACAAATCTTTAGATGAGCTAGAACTTGCTGAAATTTCTTATTTAGCTGGACTACCTAAAGGTCCAAATAATTATCATCCAGAAAAAAATAAGAGTGCTGCAATCATAAGAAGAAACTATGTCCTTAATAGGATGTACGAAGACAACATAATTACTAGAGAAGAGGCTTTAAAAACTTCCTTGCAGCCTATAGCTTCAAAAAAATTCAAGGAAAACAGTAAAATTTATGCTCCTTACTTTATAGAGGAAGTAAGAAGGCAAGTTATTGACAAATATGAAGAAAATGCCCTTTATAAGGAAGGATTGCATGTTATTACTACTATTGATCCTAGACTTCAAAAGGCAGCTATACAGGCTTTGAGAAATGGTCTGGAAAATTATGATAAAAGACATGGTTGGAGAGGAGCAATTGAAAATATAAATACAAATAATCTTGAAAAAGATTATGAAAAAATTAAGAACAAATTTTTAAATTATCCTGGACTTCATAAAAAAGAGTTAGGACTGGTTAGCAAAGTTCAAAATAATGAGATAGAAGTATTATTATTAAGTAATAAGAATCATATAACTATTGACAGTGAAAAAATAAAACAAGCTAAGTGGATTAATAATGGTTCAGTAAAGTACAATCTAGATAATTTTAATACAATGTTTAAAAAAAATGATGTAATAGTTTTAAATTCTATAAATAAAACTACAAATGATTATAACTTAGAACAAATACCTGAGGTTAATGGTGCTATTGTTGCTGTTGACCCTAGAAATGGAAGAGTCCTTGCCTTATCAGGGGGTTATGANTTTGATAACAGTGAATTTAATAGAGCAACGCAAGCGTATAGACAACCTGGATCTGCTTTTAAGCCTTTTGTATATTTAGCNGCNTTGGAAGAAGGNTATAGACCAAATACTAAAGTATTAGATGCCCCTTTGGTAATAGATCAGGGNCCTGGATTAGACGAATGGAAACCTAAAAATTATACAGGAGTATTTTATGGNCCTTCTACATTAAGAGTAGGTCTAGAAAAATCTAGAAATGTAATGACTGTTAGATTAGCTAATCAGATAGGAATGAAAAAAATTACTGCAGTATCTGAACGTTTTAATTTAGGAAGTTTTCCTCCATTGTTATCCACTTCCTTAGGTGCAGTAGAAACTACTTTATTAAAATTGGTAGCTGCTTATTCTTCATTCGTAAATGCAGGAAGGTACAATAATCCTGAAGTTATAGAAAAAATTCAGGACAGAGAGGGCAAAGTGATCTTTAGAAGAGATGATAGAGGATGTAAAAAATGTAACTCAGTACAAAAAGAAAATTTTGTAAAACCAATCCTTCCTCCTGAGGGATTAGAAGTAGTTGACCCAAATAAAGCATTTCAAATTATATGGATGCTTAAGGGAGTAACTAAAAGAGGAACAGCAAAATCACTCAAAAACTTTAAATATGAAATTGCAGGAAAGACTGGTACTACTAATGATAATATGGATGCATGGTTTCTAGGTGTTTCTCCGGAATTAGCAGTAGGAGTATACGTCGGATATGATACTCCAAAAAATTTGGGAGAAGGAGAAACCGGTGGCAAAGTTGCTGTACCTATTTTTTCAGAATTTATGGAAATTGCTTTGAAGGATAAAGAACGAAGACCCTTTTTAGTTCCTGAGGGAGTAGAAATGGTAAAAGTGGATTATAAGACTGGAAGTGTTATAAAATCAGAGAATAAAAATACTATATATGAGGCCTTTATAAAAGGTTATAGAAATTCTTTAAGTGTTAATACGGAAACAAAAAAGTCATTGAAGGGATTAGAGGAAGGTTTATACTAAAAATTTATGATTGATATTGACAGTGACATACTCGAATTAGAAAACATAATTGGTTTTATTAGGAGGTATCTTTGACCCTAATAAAGTTTCTAAAAAAATACTGTATTTAAAAGAGATATCTGAAAAAGATAACTTTTGGCAAAATTCTACTTTAGCTTCTGAAACTTTATCTGAAAAAAGTAAGTTAGAAAATGCTTTAAAAGCTTTTACTTCTTTAGAAAAAGATTTAGTAGATCTTATAGACCTTTACCAGAGTTTTAAAAACGATGAAGATCCAAAAATTCAAAAAGAAATTCTTGATATGGTAAAGATTTTAAAAAAAAATGCACATGAGGCAAAATTTCAGACTTTATTATCAGGAGAAGCTGATTACAATGATTGTTATCTAGAAATTCATGCGGGAGCAGGAGGAACTGAAAGTCAGGATTGGGCAGAGATGCTTTCTAGAATGTATAGTAGGTGGGGAGAAAAAAAGAATTTTAAAAAAAATCTAATTCACATTTCGAATGGGGATGAAGCAGGGATAAAATCTATAAGTCTCAAAATTTCTGGTGAAAATGCATATGGTTTTCTTAAAAATGAAAGTGGCATTCACAGATTAGTCCGAATATCTCCTTTTGACTCACAAAAGAGAAGGCATACTAGTTTTGCAAGCGTATGGGTATATCCTGAAATAACAAATTCAATTAATATAAAAGTAGAACAGAAAGATATAAGAATTGATACTTATAGAGCATCTGGAGCAGGAGGGCAACATGTTAATAAAACTGATAGTGCTGTAAGAATTACACATCTACCTTCATCTATAGTAGTGCAATGTCAAAACCAGAGATCTCAGCATCAAAATAGAGCAACAGCTTATAAAATGCTAGAATCTAGATTATATGAGTTAGAATTAAGAAAACAAAACGAAAAAAATGAACAAATACAATCCCAAAAAAAAGAAATAGGATGGGGAAATCAAATACGATCTTACGTCATGCAACCTTACCAAATGGTAAAAGATTTAAGAACTAGTGAAGAAAGGTCTGACGTAGAAAAAGTGTTAGACGGAGATATTGATAGCTTTATATATGCTGCTTTGTCAGATCCGGAATTATGAAGTAGTATTATTTTTAGTAAACTCTAATACTTCTTCGACGTGATTAGTTACTTTTACCTTTGGCCAAATATTAATAATTTTATTTTTACTATTAATTAAAAATGTAGTTCTTTCAATACCCATATATTTTCTTCCATACATACTTTTTTCTACCCAAACACCATAATTTTCACATACTTTTTCATTTTCATCAGATAGCAAGTTTACTAAAAGATTGCTTTTTTTGATAAAGTTTTGATGTTTTTTTAAACTATCTTTTGAAATACCAAAAACAAGGCAATTCATTTTTGTAAAATCTGATAAGTATTTAGAAAAACTTATGGCTTCCACAGTACAACCTGGTGTGCTATCTTTTGGATAAAAAAATAAAATGACATTTTTTTTTAATTTATTTAACTCAACAATTTCTCCTTCTTGATTGGGAAGTTTGAAATTTGGTGCTTTACTATGTATATTTAACTTCATTTTTATTATATTTTTATGTTAACTAATGCTTTTAAATTGATCAAACATAATTTATTAAAATATACCCTATTAATTACATTATTATTTATTTTTATTTTTGCAGGGTTTTTAATAAGAATTTCTTATAAACCATTAGATATAAGCTACATTAAAAAATATCTAAATATAAAAAGTCTAGAAAGTTTATTTCCTATAAAAAATTTTGAAAATGCTAAAGTACAAATTAGCTTTTTAAAAAATATTGTAACTATAAGTATATATGAACTAGAAAATTATGAATTTCTAGAGAATAAGTACGGATTTAATATATCTATTCCTAAAGCAAAAGAAATTAATATCGGACTAAAAGCCACTAAACTTTTTAAAAAAAAATTAGAATTTAGCTATGTTAAATTTAATAACGCAAAACTTAATCTTGAATTAAAACAAAATATCTCTGATTTAATGATAAATAAGAATATTGAACAAATAGAATATTTTTATTTACCAAGTAAACTAGATTTTTTAAATTCAGAATTAATAATATATTTTCCCGAAAAAAATGGGCATTTAATTGCAAGAAAAGCTGATATAAAAGTCATCAATAAAGAAGGAAAATTACAAATAAGGGATATTAAGGCTGACAATATTGAATACTTAGAAAAAAATAAACAAATTTCTGTTGAAGTAAAAAAACCAGCTTTTTCATTTAAAAATAAGATTTTTGAAGGGTCAGCTCTAGAAACTAGAGTATTTTATCTAGGAGAAAAAAGTGAAATAAAAAAAAAATTGAAAAATTTTAATATTGTTTCAAACGACTTTATATTTACAGACCTTAATATAAAATATGATATAAGAGATGAGTTTAATTTAAATTCAGAAATTTTATATAATGGCGTTCAGATTCCAACAAAGGTGAAAGGAAGTATTACAAAAGACTTATTAATTAATGCAAAAATTGATATGGAGTTTAATAAGCTTCAATTACTTAAAGAGACATCTAAATTAGAACTATTTAGTGCAATAACTATAAATAATATAGATAAAATACTTTTAGAGGGTGTTGCAACAATAGAGATATTTAATAGTAGATTTTTAGCTAGCTCATTTGAGATAACATCTAATAATAAAAATAATATTTTATTAGCATCTAACGAATTTAACTATAATTTTAATAATTTTTTTATTAAGGCAAATACAATAGAAGATCAATTGGAAATTGATAAATTTATAATTAGCAACTCAAATGATCAAATAGAAATTAAAGGAAAAATAGAAAACTTTTTCAAAAATGTTAATGCTCAACTTGATATAAATTTTAAA
>PCCU01000025.1 GCA_002732015.1 Candidatus Pelagibacterales bacterium | reverse complement strand
GAAAAAAAGAAAAATATTTCTATTTCATTAATAAAAGAAGTAATAGAAAAGGATTATAGATAAATGAGTAGTAATTTTTTAAATAGGGAGCTGTCCTGGTTAGCTTTTAACAAAAGAGTATTAGAAGAAGCTTTTAACGAAAATCACCCTATTTTAGAGAGAGTTAATTTTCTTGGAATATCAGGTTCAAATCTAGATGAGTTTTTTATGGTAAGGGTAGCTGGTCTAAAAGGGCAAATAGATGGGGATGTTTTATTACCAAGTATTGATGATTTATTGCCAGAAGAAACCATGCAGAAAGTTATAGAGGAGTCTAAAAAGTTAAAAGAGAAACAAAATAATTGTTGGATAAAAACATTATGCGATTTAAAAAAAAATAACATAGAAATAGTAAGTTTTAATCAGCTGATAAAGTTAGATAAAAATTGGCTAAAAAATTTCTTTGCCAAATCAGTTTTTCCTCTTTTAACACCTGTAGCTGTAGACCCAGCTCATCCCTTTCCTTTTGTTCCAAATTTAGGACTTTCTATGGTATTAAAATTAAAAAATAATAAAAACAAGAAACTCATTAAAGTTGTTATTCCTTTTCCAAAGGGACTTACTAAATTTGTAAAGTTCAAGAATACCTATAAGTTTATTAAAACTGAAGACTTAATAGTCATGTTTATTAAAGATTTGTTTCCTGAGTTTAAGTTTATATCATATGGAACTTTTAGAATTATTAGAGATAGTGATATCGAGTTTATAGATGAGGCAGAAGATTTAGTTACCACATTTGAAAACCAACTTAGAAAAAGAAGGTATGGAAGAGTTATTTTATTAGAAATAAGTAAGACTATGCCTAAAGATTTAAAAGACTTGATAGTTAAAACGCTTAAAATAAAATATAATTATATACTTAAGTTTGACCATTTATTAGATATTAGCTCAGTAAGTGAAATTTATAAGAAATGTCCAAATAAACTCAAATGGAGAGAATATAAACCCAGATTTCCTGAAAGAATAGCTGATGCCAATGATGATTGTTTTGCAGCTATAAGGAAAAAAGATATGATAATTCATCATCCATATGAGTCATTTGATGTTGTTGTAAAGTTTCTAAGGCAAGCAGCTAAGGATAAGAAAGTATTGGTAATAAAACAAACTATTTATAGGACTGCTAAGGGCAATAATGAAATTATAGAAGCATTGGTAGAGGCAGCAGAAGAAGGTAAGTCTGTTACTGCGTTATTAGAAATAAAAGCAAGATTTGATGAAGAGGCAAATATTAAAGTTGCCAGATATTTAAAAAGGTATGGAGTTCAAGTAGTTTATGGTTCTGTCGAATTAAAAACTCATGCAAAACTATCACTTGTTGTAAGAAAAGAAAGAAATGGCTTAAATACTTACGTGCATTTTGGTACTGGTAACTATCATATAAATACTGCGAAAGTATATACAGACTTATCCCTATTTACTTGTAATAATCTCATAGCAAAAGATACTCAAAGTTTTTTTAACATGGCAACTGGTTATTCTGCCCCTAAAAAATGGAATTATTTGAGTATTGCTCCTTTTAATCTAAGACATGATATCATAGATCTAATTAATCAAGAGATAAGGAATAAAAAAAATGGAAAAAACGGAGAGATATGGTTTAAATGTAACTCTTTAGTAGATGAAGAAATAATTAATGCTCTGTACAAGGCTAGTCAAAATAATGTAAGAGTGGAGTTAATAGTTAGAGGAATATGTTGTTTAAAGCCTCAAGTAAAAGGACTTTCTGAAAATATATATGTAAAAAGTATAGTTGGAAGATTTTTAGAGCATTCAAGAATCTATTGCTTTAGTAATGGAAAAACCATGCCTTCTAAATTTGCTAAGGTATTTATTTCATCTGCAGATGTGATGCCAAGAAACTTTGACCGTAGATATGAAGCAATGGTTCCTATATTAAACAAAACTGTTCATAAACAAATATTAAATCAAATTATGGTGGCAAACTTAAATGATAAAGTTCAAGCCTGGAAAATGCAAGCAGATGGAAGTTATAGTCGCATTCTTCCAAAAAGAGATTCCATATCTGCACATCAATATTTTATGAAAAACCCTAGCTTATCAGGCAGAGGAGAATCTATGAAGTATGACAGACCTAAGGAAATAATTCTAAAAAAATAATTTATAGTATTTCTTTATTATTTAAAAAAAATAAGATAGTTTATTAATTTAATAAAGTAAAAAAGTGCATCATTATAGAACTCATACTTGTGGCGAACTAACCGAAACTGATATAAATACCAAGGTTAAACTTTCAGGCTGGATACATTCAAAAAGAGACCATGGTGGTTTGCTATTTATAGATTTAAGAGATCAATATGGTATTACACAAATAGTAGTAGATAAAAATAATAAAGAGTTTTCTTTGTTAGAACATTTAAGATTAGAAAGTGTAGTTAAAGTTTCAGGTGAAGTTATATCGAGAAGCAAAGAAACAAAAAATAAAAAAATTACTACTGGCGATATTGAGGTTTTAATTGACCAAGTAGAAATAATATCCGTTTCTAATGTTTTACCAATGCAAGTAGCCGGAAATGAACATTATGGAGATGAGATTAGACTGAAAAATAGATTTTTAGATCTTCGAAGAGAAAAAGTTAAAAATAACATTATTTTAAGAAGTAAAGTAATATCCTTTATAAGATCTATAATGATAAAAAATGGTTTCCAAGAGTTTCAAACTCCCATATTAACAGCAGCCTCTCCAGAAGGTGCAAGAGATTTTTTAGTTCCTTCGAGAATACACAGTGGAAAATTTTATGCACTTCCTCAAGCACCTCAACAATTTAAGCAGTTGATTATGGTTTCAGGTTTTGATAAATATTTTCAAATTGCACCCTGTTTCAGAGATGAAGATGCTAGAGCAGATAGAAGTCCTGGAGAGTTTTATCAATTAGATATAGAAATGGCATTTATTGAGCAAGATGATATTTTTAATTTGTTAGAGAATGTATTAACACAAACTTTTAAAAAGTTTTCAACAAAGACAATTGCAGAAGTACCTTTTCCAAGAATTTCATATTTTGAGTCGTTACAGAAGTATGGGACAGACAAACCAGATCTTAGAAACCCACTAGAAATAAAAGAATACACTGATTTTTTTAGAAACGACCAGATAAATCTTAATATTTTTAAAAAGATAATTAATAATGGCGGAGTAATGAAAGTTATTGTAGCTCCAATTGGAAAAGATAGACCTAGGTCTTTTTTTGATAAATTAAATAATTGGGCAAAAGAGGAAGGTGCCTCTGGGTTGGGATATATGACCTTCAATAAAGAAGGAAATGGTATAGTAGGAAAAGGGCCAATTGCCAAGAATATTAACACAGAAATGCAAAAAAAGTTAATAGTGGACTTGTCTATAAAAGAAGATGATGGAGTTTTTTTTATTTGCGATGAAATGAATCAGGCTATTAAATTTAGTGGTAAAGTTAGAACTAAGTTAGCAGAAGAACTAAAATTAATAAAGAATGACAAGTTTATGTTTTGTTGGATAGTTGATTTTCCTATGTATGAAATAGATGAAAATACAAAAAAAATAAATTTTAGTCATAATCCTTTTTCTATGCCTCAAGGAGGTTTAGATAGTTTAATAAATAAAGATCCTCTGGAAATTAAAGCATTTCAATATGATATAGTATGTAATGGAATTGAACTTTCTTCAGGAGCCATAAGAAATCATAATCCTGAAATTATGAAAAAAGCATTCGAAATAGCAGGTTATTCAGAAGAAATAATTAAAAGGGAATTTCCAGCTCTATATTATGCTTTTCAATTTGGTGCACCACCTCATGGTGGTATTGCACCTGGTATAGATAGAATAGTAATGCTTATTGCTGGTGAGAAAAATATAAGAGATGTAACTATGTTTCCTATGAACCAAAAAGCTGAAGACTTGCTAATGGGTGCGCCAAACTTTGTAAAAGAAGAACAAATTAAAGAATTAAACATAAATCTTATTGACGAAAAGGAATAATTCTTGATATTTAGCTATCTAACTTAATAAGTAATTTTCCAAAATTTTTACCCTTCATAAGGCCGATAAAAGACTCTGGTGCTTTTTCTAGGCCTAAAACGATATCTTCTTTCCATATTAATTTTTTTTGATTTAGCCAATTTGCCATTCTTTTTCTAGCAATAGAATATTTTTGTTCAAATCTAAAAACTAAAAATCCTTCTACTGAAGCCTGATTGGTTAAAACGGCTCTTTGTACTCGCATGCCAGTTTCCATTTCAGTTAAGTTGTATTGTGATATAACTCCACAAACACCAATTCTACCAAAAGGAGCTATATTGCTAATAACATCATCAGCAATTTTTCCTCCAACGTTATCAAAATAAACATTCACGCCTTCTGGACAATACTCTTTTATTTTTTTGAACACGTTATCTTTTTGATAATTAATAACATTATCAAAATTTAAAGTTTCTTTTAAATATTGACATTTTTCATCACTGCCAGCAATTCCTGTAACATTACAGCCAGCAATTTTGGCCAACTGACCTACTAGTTGTCCTACAGCGCCTGATGCTGCTGAGACAACTAAATTGTCTCCTGGTACAGGTTTGCATATTTCAAAAAGTCCAAAGTATGCTGTCATCCCTGGCATGCCTAAAACTCCTACTGCTGTTTGTATAGGAGCAAGGCTAGGATCTATTTTTCTAACCATTTTAGAGTTTACTTTAGCATATTCCTGCCAACCCAAAGTAAAGCCTTCTACAATATCACCTTCTTTAAAATTTGGACATTTGCTTGATACTACTTTTCCTACTGCTCCTCCAGTAATTACGTCACCTATTTTGATAGGAGTTGTATAGCTTTTTGCTTCGCTCATTCTTCCTCTCATATAGGGGTCTAGAGATAACCATATAACTTTAATTATTATTTCTCCATAGTTTAGATTAGTTATAGTTTCACTTGCTTTTTCAAAGTCATCTAATTTTGGAAAACCTATAGGTCTTTTTTTTAAAATAATTTTATTATTTTTTATATTCATTTTAACTCCTTGAAATTAAATTTTTTAAAGGGCTTGATGCTGACCCAAATATTTTTTTTTGCATTCTTTTTGCTAGAAAGCTTTGTCTTCCAGCAATCACAGCATTTTTAAATGACTCCGCCATTAAAATAGGATATTTTGCTTCTGCTATTGCAGAGTTTACTAAGACTGCATCACATCCAAGTTCCATAGCTAATGATGCATCAGAAGCAGTGCCAAGGCCAGCGTCTAAAATTATAGGCAAATTAGATTGCTCTATTATAAGTTTAATATTTAAAGGATTAAGTATACCTAGTCCAGATCCTATTGGAGAACCCAACGGCATAATTGCAGAGCATCCTGTTTTTTCTAAAATTTTACACAATACTGGATCATCATTACAATAGGCTAATACCTTAAATCCATCAGCTACTAACTTTTCTGAAGCATTGATTGTTTCAATCATATTGGGGTACAAAGTTTTTTCATCGGATAGGACTTCCAGCTTAACCATATTCCATCCCCCTAGATCTTTTGCTAGCCTTAGTGTTCTGATGGCTTCTTTAGCATTAAAACAACCAGCAGTATTAGGTAAAAAAGTATATTTTTTTGGACTTATAAAATCTGTTAATTTAGGAAGCTTTTTATCAGTTAAGTTTACTCTTCTAATAGCTACAGTAACTATTTCTGATTTGCTAGCTTCTAATGCTTTTTTATTCAATTCATAATTCTTAAACTTGCCAGTTCCTATTATTAATCTAGATGAAAATTCTTTATTAGCTATTTTTATTTTCATGTCCGATATTTGTTCCATATTTAGCCACCTCCTATAAATTGAACTATTTCAATTTTATCATTATTTTTTATAATTGTATTTTTGTATTGAGATTTAGGAATTACTATCAAGTTTATTTCAATTGCAATTCCATTTCCATCAATTTCTAAGAAATTTAACAAAGAAATTATGTTATTATTATCATAAAATTCTTTTTTTTTCCATTAATAAATACTTGTATTTTTTTTTGAGTCATTTTTATAATAATATAAGAAAATTTAGTAAAATGACTAATAAAAAAATTTTAATTATTAATGGCCCTAATCTTAACTTATTAGGAAAAAGAGAAGTATCAATATACGGAACTAATACTTTAAAAGATCTTGAAAAAAAACTTAATTCCTATGTTAAAAATAAAAATGCTAAACTTACTTTTTATCAATCTAATATAGAAGGTGAAATCATAAATACTATTCAAAAAAATTTTTCTAAGCAAGATAGTATTATTATTAATGCAGGAGGGTATTCGCATACATCTATAGCAATCAGTGATTGTCTGAGATTATTTCAAGGCTTGATATATGAAGTACATATAAGTAATATTTACAAAAGGGAAAAGTTTAGAAGATTTTCTTATTTATCTGATATAAGTAGTGTAGTAATATGTGGGTTGGGTTTTTTAGGATATGAAATAGCAGTAGATTTAGCTTTAACAAATCATAAATAAGTGAAGGAAGTTTATGTTTAAATTTAAAATTGATAAAGATGCAATAGAGTTGCTTTGTGAAGTAATGAAAAAAAACAGTTTATCTGAAATAGAAGTTAAAAATGGAAGCAGAAGTATTAAATTATCTAAAAATAATAATCAGAAAACAATCATAAACACTGTAAAAGATAATCAACTTGAAAAGAAAGAAGAAATAAGCAGTCAGAAGACTAATAACCCAACTAGCAAACTAGAAAATACAGTAAAGGCTCCAATGTTAGGAACTCTTTATCATTCTCCTTCCCCCAATTCAAAACCTTTTATAAAAATAGGTTCTAAAGTAAAAGCAGGAGACGTAATTTTCATTATTGAAGCTATGAAGACTATGAATCAGGTTAAAAGCGATAAAACAGGAACTGTAAAAAAAATATTAGTAGAAAATGCTATGCCAGTAGAGTTCGACCAAGATTTAATAATATTAGAATAAATAATGTTTAAAAAGGTACTAATTGCAAATAGAGGGGAAATTGCCGTTAGGATTATAAGGTCTTGTCAAGAATTAGGAATAAATACTGTGGCAATTCATTCCAAAGCAGATGAAGATGCAATGCATGTTAAAATGGCAAATGAGAGTATTTGTATAGGTAATAACTCTGCCAAAGAAAGTTATTTAAATATACCAGCAATTATTACAGCAACAGAGCTTACAGGCGCAGATGCTATACATCCTGGGTATGGTTTTTTATCTGAAAATTATAGATTTGCAAATATTCTAGAAGAACATGATATTGCTTTTATAGGGCCAAAACCAAAACATATTGAAGTAATGGGAGATAAAATAAAGGCAAGAGAAACAATATCCAAGACTGGTATTCCCTTAGTGCCTGGGTCAGATGGTAGCATTATTAACTTAAATAATTTAAAAAAGACGGCTCTAAAGATAGGATACCCAATAATAATTAAGGCTGCTTCTGGGGGTGGAGGAAAAGGAATGAAGGTTGTTTACACGGAAGACAACTTAAAAGAACAGTTTGAGTTAGCAAAAGTTGAGGCAAAGGCTAATTTTGGAAACGACGAAGTATATATAGAAAAATTTTTAGAGAACCCCAAGCATATTGAATTTCAGGTATTTGCTGATAAACATGGAAATGTTATTCATTTAGGTGAAAGAGATTGTTCTATGCAGAGAAGGCATCAAAAAATTATTGAAGAAGCGCCAGCACATAACATTAATATTTTAGAAAAGAAAAAGGTTTTAAAGTCTATCATTAGCGCCATGAAGAAAATAGGGTATGTAGGTGCGGGAACAGTAGAAATGCTTTATGAAAATGGTAAATTTTATTTTATTGAGATGAATACCAGACTACAAGTTGAGCATCCTGTGACCGAAATGGTCACTGGTTTTGATATTGTTTCTGAACAAATTAAGGTAGCCAGTGGTCAAAAGTTAAAAATAAAACAAGAGGATATAAGTTTTTTAGGACATTCAATTGAATGTCGTATTAATGCAGAGAATTCCAAAACCTTCTTACCTTCACCAGGTGTTATATCAGCATACCATACTCCAGGTGGACCAGGGGTAAGAATTGATTCCGCAGCATTTGAAAAGTATAAAGTTTTACCCTACTATGATAGTTTAATTGGTAAATTAATAGTTCATGCAGATAATAGAGACTTAGCAATTGCTAGAATGAAAAGAGCTTTAAATGAATTTATTATAGAAGGGATTGATACAACTTTAGAGTTACACAAAGCTGTAATTTCAACTAAAGAATTTAAATCAAGTAATTATGACATTAAGTGGTTAGAAAAATACCTTGCTAGAAAACAATAATAATTATTCATACTTTAACATACCGTTGAAGGCTGTCTTAGATGCCTATAAGGAAGGCTTGTTCCCGATGGCTGAGACTGCTGATAGCAAAGAAATTTATTGGGTAGAACCAAAAAAAAGAGGAGTATTTTTTTTTGATAAAATTAAAGTACCAAAAAAATTAAAAAAAATTGCTAAATCAACACCATTTGAGATATCTGTTGATTTACAATTTGAAAAAGTAATAGAAAATTGTTCAAAATTAACCTCAACTAGGAAAGATACCTGGATAAATCAAACAATTAAGTTAATTTACCTAGACCTCTTTTACAAAGGATATGCCCATAGTATAGAATGCTACTTAAATAAAAAGCTAGTGGGTGGTTTATATGGAGTCAGTATAGGGGGAGTTTTTTTCGGTGAAAGTATGTTTAGTTTTGTCACTAATGCATCAAAGTTTGCATTATTTCATCTAATAGAAAGGCTAAAAGTTGCAAAATTCGATTTTATTGATACTCAGTTTATTAATGAGCATCTAGCTCAGTTTGGGGCATTAGAAATTCCCAATAGTAACTTTAGAAAAATCCTTAAGAGAGGTATCAAAAAAAATAGAAATTTTTTTGAAATTCACTCTAAAGGGTTTTTACCTAAAAAACTATTCCCTTTAAATACGGGAATAATTTAATTCTTATTACAATTCAGCAACCAAATATCGTTAATAGGATGTTCTAGACTGTTTAGACTAGGAGTTGAGGAGAACATCCAACCCGTGAAAATAAGTTCATTACTTTGTGAGTCTTTAATATAAATGTAAGCATAATTTTCTATTTCCATATTTATAGGATTTTGATAACAATATTTTACTATAATAGATAATTTAGAAAATTTTACTTCTTCATTTATAGGAGCATTTAAAACAAAAGATCTTCCTGTAGTTCTATCAATAGCTCTTAGTGAAGCAGACTGTTTAGCTAAAAGATTTCCTGATAAAGAAAGTAATAAATATAGAAATATAATTTTTTTAAACATTTTTTAAATTATTTTTCATATTTTTAATTATTTCAAATAAAACATCCTTTAACTGTTTTTCATCAATTCCTATCAAAATAGCCTCGTCATATATTTCGGAAATCATTTCTTGCAAGTCGTCAATATTACTATTTAAAATTTTGATCTTTTCTTTGCAGGAAATCTTTTCATTATTTTTTCCTACCCAATATTTCGGAATAAATGGTTTATTGGATTTCATTCTAGTTTGGGTTCCAATTTTTATAATTTTTTTGTTTACTAATAGCTTTATGTGTGCTTGCTTCTTTTGCAGGATGGTAAGCTTTCACAGTTCCAGTATAGTTTAGTGATCTACTTTTTTCCCAAGCATATTTTTTATTAGTACTTTCTTTCATAGTTGGGTTTTCAACATCATTATCTGTAAGCCATAATTGCCAATTAACAGGAATAATAGTAGGATTTTTGTCACTTTTGTATAAAACCCATTTTTTATGAGGGTTATTTTTTGCTATAAAGTAACGATTACCAAGATTATCTTTTCCAACTTCTTTACCAAAAAAAAGGGTATACAAAATTGTTCCTAGATTATTTACAGCCTTTAAATTCATATTAATTAATTATTTTTAATTATTTCCTCTAATTTTTTTAAATCATATGCACCAGGGTGTACTTTCTTTTTAATAATGAAACTTGGAGTTCCCTTTATACTTAAATCTCTTGCGAATTTAATATTTTTTTCTAATTTTTCACTAATTAAGCTTGATTCCATATCCTCTTTAAACTTTTTTACATCTAATTTTAATTTCTTTGCCAAATCTATAATAAAACTTTTAGAAAAATCTCTATTACCTGTTAATAATTCAGTGTGAAACTCAAAGTAAGCATCCTGTTCAAATGCAGCTAGTGCTGCCTTAGCAGCAGTATAAGATGTTTCTGATAATATTGGAAAATCAATGAAAACAACTTTAATATTATTATTTCTTCTTAATAACTCATTTATAACCTTTAAAGTCTTTTTACAATATCCACAATTGTAATCAATAAATTCAGTAACAACAATTTGCGCAGAAGTATTTCCAGTGTAAGGAAGAGTTTCATAGATTTTTCTATCATAATAATCATTTATAAAATATTTTGACTCTTCCTCAATTTTAGCTTCTTGCTTATTTCTATAATTTTCAAGAGACTTTATTATTATTTCAGGGTTATTGAGAAGGTATTCTTCAATAAGCAATTCTAATTTAGAGTTTGATTTAAACTCTTCTTTTGAAATACTATTATATGTTAATAAACAAAATAAAAAAATTTTTAAAATTAAATACATACACTAATTAATATAATAGTTTAAATTAATTTACAATATTAAGAATATCGGATGCTCTTATACTTTGTGGGCTACCAGTAATACTTTTTTCCAAAACCTTTTTAGCAAAATATTTACTTCTTTTAAAATCATTTCTTATTAAATATTCCTCTGCGGCTGATAGGTTTGCAAGATTAAATTCTTTTAATTTACTATGAGCTATACCTTTTAAGTGCCATGCTAATATGTTGCTAGGCTCTAAAAATACTGTTCTCTCTAAAAGCGACTTGGCTTCCAAGTATGACCTAGTGCTATTTTTTTTCTCTAAAAGCATATTAGCAAGCGCCAACATGATTAAAGGTGCTGGCTCTTGAATTTGTTCTAATGATTTTTTATATGCTAAAATAGCATTTTCGACTTTACCATTTTCAGCATAAATTTGACCTTTTAATTCTAGAAAATATGGATCATTAGGATAATCCTTTAATAAGGAGTTAACAGCTAAAATTGCTTCTTCATACATAGGAATTCTAAAGTAAGCAATAGCTCTAGCATATTTATCGTAAATATTGTTACTTTTACTAATAAGCAAAGTTTTTCCAGGAGGCTCTGTAAAGGCATTTATCTTTGCTCTTAATCTTTTATAAATTATTTTATCTTTTTCTGGTTCCATAACTTTATCAGATAATCTATGTTTTTTTATAAAACCTAAACGTTCTTTTGAAAGTGGATGTGTTCTTAAAAAAGGGTCTTGTCTTTCAGATATTAATAATTCTTTTCCTGAAAGCTGCTCTAAAATAATTCCTAACGCACCAGGGTCTCTGTTTGCTTTTTTTAAATACTTTATTCCTAAGGCATCTGCTGCGTATTCATTAGCTCTGCTGAAGGCAAAAAACTTTCTTCTTGTTATATCTGGCCCTATAGCTAATATACCTTTTGCAATTTCCTCAGAGTCATCGCTAGAAATTGATTGATTTTTTCTACCCATTAGTACAACTCCTACTCCTAGTAAACTAGTAATAAACTGATTATCAGAGAGGTCTCTAATTTTTTCTTTTAATTTTAAAATATGACCTGCAGATATATGACCTGCTTCATGTGCAATAACTCCAATTACACCACTCGCACTTCCCGCTTTAGTAATTAATCCTGTATGAAGAAACATGTTATTTCCATCAATCACAAATGCATTTATACTATTATTAGAAATTATATGAATTTTAATTTCTTTTGGATTAATTTTTGCTGCTTGAAATATAGGAGCAGACCAATCACGTAATGCTACTTCTAGCTCAGTATCTCTAATATAATTTGCAAAAAGAAGTGTATTTTGTGAAAAAATAAAAAAAATTTTAAATAAAATTAATAAAAACTTAAATTTTTTTAAAAAATATACCATAATTCAATTGGAGGATAACACAATTTTTTATAATACAGATAAAATAAAACCCTTTTATGCTATAAAAATATTTGAAAAGGGTAAAAAAATTGACCCTACAGGAAAAAATACTATACATTTATCTTTAGGAGAGCCAGCATCATCGCTACCTAAAAAGCTACTCGATCAAGTTAGTAAGAAATTATTAAAAATTAAAATAGGGTATACTGAGTCAATAGGACTTTTGGAATTAAGAAATGCAATAGTTAAGCATTATCTTAACAGATATAAAATAGAAATAAATGTTGGACAAGTAGCGGTTACATCGGGCGCTTCTGCTTCTATCTTATTATCATTGCTGTCTCTTTTTAAAAAAGGAGATACGCTAGCTATAGTTTCTCCTGGCTATCCTTGTTATTCAAATATTTTAAAGGCACTTAATATTAAAGTTCATATAATATATACTAATATCAAAAATAATTTTGATATAGAAGTCTCTCAAATTCAAAAACTCCCTAAGTATATTAAAGGCATTATATTGTCTAGTCCTTCAAACCCTACAGGAGCCACTATCAATAAAAAATTATTACAGGAAATAAATAATATTTGTTTAGAAAAAAATATTATTATTATATCGGATGAAATATACCAAGGAATTAACTATGAAATAAAGTCAAAAGAAGAAAGCTTATTATCTTTTAATTCTAATGGAATAGTTATAAATAGCTTTTCAAAATATTTTCTTATGACTGGATGGAGGCTTGGATGGATTATTAGCAATGAAGATCATATTAAAGAAGTTAGCAAACTAGCTATGAATCTTTATCTTAGCCCATCATCCATATCACAATATACAGCAATACAAACATTTAATTACTATCATTACTTTGATGATATAGTAAAAAGCTATATTAGAAAGAGAGACTTTTTAATACAAAGGTTACCAGAGATAGGTTTTAAAAAATTTTTTGTACCTAATGGCGCTTTTTATTTTTATATAGACGTTTCTAACTTTACAAAAAACTCCTATAAATTTTGTGAGAAAATGGTTGAAGATATTAATGTGACTGTAGCACCTGGAGTAGACTTTGATGAAAAGAACGGAAACTCATACATAAGAATATCTTTTGCTGGTAGCGAAAAAGATTTGAAAGAAGGCATAAATAGAATTGGAAGATGGTTGTAGTTATTTTTTCCACCATCCTTTTTTTACCTCTAGCGAAGAATTAGTTGCATTGCTTTTTTCTTTTTTAGGCTTTTGAGAAGGTTTTTTTTTAACTTTTGCTTTCACTGAGTTAGTTTTTTGATATTCTTGTTTTTTACTTTTTGATGAGGACTTATTTCTTTCGGTTTGTTTTATTTTATTTGAATCTTCCTTGGTCTTTCTTTTTAAGGTCTTTTCTTTATCACCATTATCCTTATTTTTTGTAATTTTCTTTTTTGTATAACTTCTTTTGTTTGTTTTTTCTTTTTTTTCATGAAATAAATTTGCTTCTACCTTTTTTTCTTCTGTTTTTTCTTCCTCCAGATTATTAACTGTAATAGAAAATTTATTTTCATTTATATTTTTCCCTACTTTAATTGTTAACAAATGATTATCAAAAGAGTTACTATTAGCAAAAAAATGATATTTATTATTTAGCAAATACTCTGAGAGTTCAGAGTTTAATTCTAACTTGATTTCTTTTCTTTGAGGACTTTTTAAAATTAAATCTAAATTTCTAATTAATTGTAAACTTTGTGACTCTATAGACCTTACTAATCCAGTGCCCTCACAAACATTACAAACTTTAAAGTTTAATTCCAATAGGCTTGGTTTCATTCTTTGTCTTGACATTTCTAGAAGGCCAAAGGACGATATACGGCCTATTTGAATTTTTGCTCTATCAAATTTAACTGAATTTTTAAGGACATTTTCTACCAAATAGTTATTTTTTCTGATATTCATATCAATAAAATCTATAACTATTAAACCTCCAAGGTCTCTAAGTTTTAGTTGTCTTGCTATTTCTTTAGCTGCTTCTAGGTTCGTTTTAACTGCCGTAGGTTCAATATCTCGTTCAGTCGTTGATCTCCCAGAGTTTACATCTATTGAAACTAATGCTTCAGTTGGAGATATAACTATGGAACCTCCTGATTTAAGCTGAACTTCAGGTTGAAAAATATGATTAATTTGTTTTTCTACATCGTAAAAATTAAATATAGGCAAACTTTCTTTAAATTTTTTTATAAGTTTGACTTTACTTGGCATTAGAGTTTTCATAAAAGACTTTCCTAATTTAAAAGCTTCGTCTCCTTCTATTACTATTTCAGAGAGTTCATTAGAAAAATAATCTCTAATAACCCTTTTTATAATATGGTTTTCTTGATGCACCAAAATAGGAGCAATTGATTTCATAGTTTTATTTTTAATTTCGTTCCATAACTTTATTAAATTATCGTAGTCTCTCTTAATTTCTGTCTTAGTTTTAAGGGAGCCAGCAGTTCTTAATATCATAGACATTTCTACAGGAATATTAATAGCATTAATAATATCTCTCATTTTTTTTCTAGTTTTGAAAGGTATTTTTTTACTTATCCCCCCAGAATTAGCAGAGTTTGGCATTAAAACACAATATCTTCCTGCTAATGATAAAAAGGTAGTAAGTGCTGCTCCTTTATTTCCTCTTTCCTCTTTGGTTACTTGTATTAGGAGAATTTGTCTTCTTTTAATAACTTCTTGTATTTTATATTTAGAATACAATTTACTTCTTCTAATACTTGCCTGTTTGAGGTTTAACTGTTCATTAAATGAAATTTCTTCCTCGTCATTTTCACTTTTAGATGATTTTAATTTTTTTTTTGTGTTTAAATCAATGCCTATTTCTTGTTTCATGTTACTTTTGTTTAAAGTACTTTCAATTAATCTTTCTTTATCTGAAACAGGTATTTGAAAATAATCAGGGTGTATTTCACTGAATGGCAAAAATCCATGCCTATCATTTCCATAATCAACGAATGCTGCTCTAAGTGAGGGTTCTACTCTTGAAACTTTGGCAAGATAAATATTTCCTTTATGTTGTGCCTTTGTAGTACTTTCAAAATCTAATTCCTCTATAATATTTTCTGATAAGACTAAAACCCTTGTTTCTTCCGAATGAGCAGCATCTACTAAAATGCTTTTTTTCATTTTTTATAAAACTCCAATGTAATAAATTCATAAATCTACGCATAATCTAAATTTGAAATTTAGATATTCCTTATTTTTTTTATATGTTAAGTATACTAAATAAAAACTATTTACAAAACATAATATATATTAATATTTATTTCTAATGAAATATATATCTAAATACTTTCTTTTTTTTCTGACCTTAATTATACTTAATGATTGTTTTTCCAAACAGAACATTATTAAGAGAATTAGAACCTCGGATAAAATTGATAAGGTTACAACAAGGATAGTTCTTGATCTTTCCCAGAAAACTGCTTATTCGATATTTACTTTAGATAATAAACCTAGGTTAGTAATTGATATTGAAGCTTCTGAAAATAAAGGGACTTATGATTTAAAAAGTAAACTTATAGAAAAAGTCAGGATTAATAATAATGGAAAAGGTATTATAAGGTTGGTTTTTGATCTTAAAGGAAAGGCTTTTATTGAAAAAAACTTTTACCTTAAAAAAAATGAAAAAAATTTTTATAGATTAGTTGTTGATCTTCAACTTCAAAAAAAAGTAATAACTAAAAAAAAGGCTTTACAACCAAAAAAACCGTTCACCATAACACTTGATCCTGGTCATGGGGGGTTAGATCCGGGAGCAGTTAAGTACAGTTATAGAGAAAAAGATATTACCTTATTAGCAGCAAAAGAACTTAAAATATTATTAGATAAAAAAGGTTATCAAGTACATTTAACTAGAAATAAGGATGAATTTATTTCTTTAAGAAAAAGAAGAAATATAGCAAAAAAAAATAATAGTGACTTATTTATATCGATACATGTAGATAGTGTTAAAAAAAAATCAACAAGAGGCACCTCTATTTATACACTTTCAGACAAAGCTTCAGATAAAGTAACAGCAATGCTAGCAGAGAGAGAGAATAAAGTTGATTTAATTGCTGGTATTGACAGTAATAAAGTAGATAATGAAGTATTTTCAATATTATTAGATTTACAAAGAAGAGATACTAAAAATGCATCTGCATCATTTGCAGAAATATATGTAAGCAAAATTAGAGACAATGGATATAGGGCATTAAGAAGACCTCATAGGCATGCTGGTTTTGCTGTATTAAAGTCTCCAGATATCCCATCTGTTTTAGTTGAATTAGGTTTCCTATCTAACCCAAAAGATGCTAAATATTTAAGTAATAAAAAGTCTAGAGCAAGAGTTCTAAAAGCACTATCTGAAGCAATTATTGATTACGTTAGAACTAGATCTAAAATTTAATTTGGAGAAGTTCCTAAAGCAGGTCCACCTATTTCAGAATTATCAGAGTCCGTTTCCTTTTTAGGACTAAAATTAATATTTTCTATTTCTTCAAAAACCGCTCTATATGTATCATAATCTCTAGAGTTTTTATGATTAGCCTCTAATAGCATTTTTTTTGCTACCGAATTAAATGGACAACCTCTTTTTTCTATCCCATTTATTTTATGCATCCAATTTCCAGCTATGTCAATTTTACAGGAACTTGAATTACTAACTATTTCAGACATAGTTAACGTTCTAGTATTAACACCCAAGCCACTTAATATGTTTACACTAAGTAGGTAGTTAAGATTAGGTATCTCATATAAATTTCCATCTATATCTAATACCAAGGTTCCTATAGAAGACTTTACCTCTTTATAAGTCTTTGGAAGAATAAAAAACAATAGTTTATTTTGAGCATCTAAAATTTTACCACCTAGTAAAGAAAAACTTAATAATCTTGCCTCGGCAATATCTG
Organism: Candidatus Pelagibacterales bacterium; assembly: GCA_002732015.1. Classification (GTDB taxonomy): domain Bacteria; phylum Pseudomonadota; class Alphaproteobacteria; order TMED109; family TMED109; genus JAYYAX01. The sequence continues at coordinate 12,301 of PCCU01000025.1, read as the reverse complement.
TGGTTGCAACAGTAGTATTGTCGCCAAAAAATACATTTTTTACCTCCTCTGATAGAAGTTCCATTATAACATTTTGCTGGGTAGCAAAGTCATTCATTAAGATATTGATACCATCATATAAATTAATTGGTTTAGGGGTAACCTGATTTTTTATAAAATTTAAAATAATAGCATTATTATTTTTAGATGCTAAAGTAAATGCTTTAAGCATATCTTCATAAGGTAACTCATATGCACCTAGTAGGGTATCTCCAAAAAAAACTACTTCCGAACAATCACTTAAAACTAACTTTATTTTGGATGTAAACTTTTTAAAAATTTCTAAATCATTTTGATTAAGAGTAGAAAAACTTAGTATATCCATTCTCATTTCCCTTGAATCTTTTAATTGCTCTGAAAAATGCTTTATTTCTAATTGCTTTAAATCCGCATTAGAAAGTCTAGGTCCTTCATCATTTGTTCCCTGTTTAAACGGAGTTAATTCTTTTTTTATAAAATCAAGAATTTGTTTATTAGAGTTTATTCTACATTTGTTTTTTTTTTCTTGAGAAAAAGTATAATTATTAAAAAAGGAAGAAAATATAGCTAATATTAAAAAAAGTTTTGATAATTTAATCATATTACAGTGAAGGTATCACAACAATTTATTATTTCAATATTTCAATTTCTTTTATAGCTCTTCCAGTTATCAGGCTATAAATTTTAATTATGATCTTATTAGAAGATTTATAGGATATATAAATTTTGTCTTCAAAAATATCATGACCTAAAAAATTCATATTGTCTGGCATATTAATAATAAAATGATTTTTATTATTAATATTTGATATATTCTTAAACTTTATATAGATAGACATACCTAAAACTAGAACTCCAATAACAATAAGAATTCCCATAAAAATAACTATAAATTTCAAAAACTTTATGTTCATTTTACTTTTATACTTTACGAATTAATTCTATAGTAAAATTATATAGAAAAAAACTTTTATTAAATTTATAAAGTAATTGATTTGAGAGAAAAATATTAACAAGATAATGAGTTTAAAAAAAAAAAATTTTAAATTAAAAATAATTTTTGAGGATAATGAGTTAATAGTAATAAATAAAGATTCAGGGATAATTACTCATTCTGATTTATATGTAAATGAATATAGTTTAGTGGACTTATTAAAAGAAAATAATATTACTTTAAGCAGAGGAGAAAACACCAATAGGCCTGGTGTGGTCCATAGATTAGACAGAGAAACTTCAGGTATAATAATTTTTACTAAAACTGATAAAGCTTTTAATTCATTAAAAAAACAATTTCTTTTAAGAGAAGTAGAAAAAATTTATCATGCATTAGTCTGGGGAGCCCCAAACCCTATTGCAGGAAAAATCAACATACCAATAGCAAGTTATTTAGGAAAAAAAAAAATAAGTTTTTCTAAAAAATCTAAAGAAGCAGTTACAATATATAAAACTATTAACACATACTATAATAAATTCTCACTTATTGAATGCAAAATTCTTACAGGAAGAACTCATCAAATAAGAGTCCACCTGCTTTCTAAGGGATGTCCTTTAATAGGTGACAAAGTTTATGCCAAGGGTAGAAATATGGCAAGAAATATTGAAAAAGACGTCGTAAACTNTATTAATAATTTTAGACGACAGGCATTGCATGCTACGAACATNACTTTTAATCATCCAATTGATAACAGAGTGCTAAAATTCAAGGCAACTAAGCCAAAAGATTTTTCAAAATTAGAANAAGTTTTATTTGAGAATTAATNAAATTTTTGTTAATTTAAAGTATGTCAAATGTTACATTGCCTAGTATATCTTCCCAAGGTAGCTTAACTAAATATTTAATAGAAATAAAAAAATTTCCTATGCTAAAATTAGAAGAAGAATATACTTTAGCAAAATCATGGAAAGAAAAAAAAGATATTAATTCTGCTCATAAACTAGTAACTTCTCATTTAAGATTAGTAGCAAAAATAGCAATGCAATATAGAGGATATGGTTTGCCAATACCTGACCTTATATCTGAAGGTAATATTGGGCTAATGCAAGCTGTGAAAAGATTTGATCCAGATAAAGGTTTTAGATTAGCTACTTATGCTATGTGGTGGATAAAGGCTGCTATTCAAGAGTATATTCTTCATTCATGGTCGCTAGTAAAAATAGGAACAACTGCAGCACAAAAAAAACTTTTTTTTAATTTGCGAAAAATAAAAAATGAATTGAAATTAATAAATGAAGGAAACCTCAAACCTGATGAAGTAAAAGAAATATCTCAAAGATTGGATGTAGAAGAAAGAGAAGTAGTTGATATGAATAATCGAATGGCAGGACACGATCATTCTTTAAATGCACCTCTAAAAAAAGATAGTAATTTAGAGTGGCAAGATTGGCTTGTCGATAGTGGTAATAGTCAGGAAGAATTATTGGAAGAAAATCAAGAATATAAATTTAGAAAAACAATTCTTATGAATTCATTAACTGTTCTTAATGAAAGAGAAAAATATATATTTAAATCTCGTAGATTAAAAGATCCTCAATCAACATTGGATGATTTAAGTAAACACTTTAAAATAAGTAGGGAAAGAGTAAGACAGATTGAAGTTAAGGCATTTGAGAAAGTACAAAATTATATTAAACATTTAATGAAAGATAAAAGTCAAATCAAATTCTTAGAAGCAAAGAATGATTAATTTTCAAAGGGATCTTGAAATAGAATTGTATCTTCTCTTTCTGGGCTAGTGGATAGCATAGTAACAGGAATTCCAATAAATTCTTCTATAAAAGATATATATTTTTTTGCATTAAGAGGTAATTCAGAAAACTTCCTTTTATTTTTTGTTTTTTCTTTCCAACCATTTAATTCAATATATTCTGTAGATAGCTGATTTAAATCATCTAAACCTAAAGGCAAGTAGTTGTATGCTTTGTTATTATATTTGTAAGAAGTACAAACCCTTATTATGTCAAAACTATCTAAAACATCTAATTTTGTTAATGCTAAACCTTTAAGGCCAGAAATTATAACTGACTGTTTTAGCAGCACTAAATCCAACCAGCCACACCTTCTCTTTCTTCCAGTCACCGTTCCAAATTCATTTCCTAAATTACCGAGCTTTTCTCCTATATCATTGCTCTGTTCTGTTGGAAAAGGACCTTCACCAACTCTGGTTAAATATGATTTGGTAATTCCCAAAGTAAAGCAATTTTTAATTAAACCAAGTCCAGTACCTATGGAAGCTTGTGCAGAAATTGTATTTGAGGAGGTAACAAAAGGATAAGTCCCATGATCTATATCTAATAAAGTTCCTTGAGCTCCTTCAAAAAGTATATTTTTATTTTTATATTGTAACTCTAAAAGTTCATTCCACACATTCTTAACAAAAGGCTTTATGAAATCAGAGTATTCACTAATTTCTGAAATTATAGATTCAATTTTAAGTTCAGGTATTCCTAAACCTTTTCTTATAGGGTTATGATGTGATAGAGCATTACCTATCTTATCTTTTAACTTATTTTTATTAAATAAGTCACAAACTCTTAAAGACCTTCTACCAACGTGATCCTCGTATGCAGGGCCTATTCCTCTGCCAGTTGTACCAATTTTTATTCCACTAAGTTTGCTCTCCCTAGCTTTATCTAACTCTTGGTGATAAGACATAATTAAGGGAGCACTTTGAGATATTGATAAAATGTCTTTAGTAACTTTGATATTCTTTTCTTCTAGGTTTTTAATTTCATTACATAGTGCCCTTAAATCTAAGACTACTCCATTTCCAATAAAAGATTTCTTTCCTCTAACTACCCCTGAAGGTAATAAGCTTAATTTATAGGTAATTCCATTAACCACTAAGGTATGACCAGCATTATGACCACCTTGAAACCTAACTACGGCATCAGCATTGTATGATAACCAATCTACAATTTTTCCTTTTCCTTCATCTCCCCATTGGGAACCTATAACAATCACATTGCTCATTGATTTATTTTTCCTATTTTTTTTAATTTTCCCATTTTATTTAATATATAAGAGCACTTTAGACTCCTTGCCTCCGTAAGAGAATTTTTGTTTGGAAACAACTCTCTAATATAAACCTTATTACTTTTTTCAATCTTTTTTAATAAACCCTCTTTTACATTATATTCTACATATACTTTTTCCTTTTCTTTATACTTAAAAGAGTCACAAATATTATTTGTCATAAGTGTAATTCCTATACCTAATTCATTATTGTCTAATAAATAATCTCCTCCTACAGCAATGACATTGGAGTCATCTTTATTATAAACTTTAAAACCTAGATTTTGATAATTTAAAAAGCTATTTCCTTCTGAAATATCTACAGTCAATAATATTTCTGGTTCATGTTTTTTTACATAATCTAATGTATTAAAAAAAAATTCTAATAAACTTTTTACCTTTAACGGTAATTTTGATTTTTTAAAGTTACTTTTTGCTTTGTTTAAAGACCCTGAACATTCTATTATTCTTTTTAAGTATTCATATTTTTTTATTTTTATTAAACTACTATCTTTGTTTTGTATTGCATCGTTGATTACTATACCTTCACTCGTTTTGAAATCTATGAGAGTTTTCAAATATCTCATTAAAGAAGGAGCTGAAAAATCTATTATAGTATTCTTAATCTTTAAATTATTAATTATCTTCTTAGTTAATTTTATAATTTCTAATAATCCTTTATTATACGGAGCTCCAATTAGTTCGGCTCCAATTTGTTGATACTGTCTATCTGATTGATAGAAATTTTTTGTATTTCTCAACACTTCACCCGAATACATTAATCTTATAGGTCTTTTAACACGATTTAGTTTAGTTGAAGCTAGTTTAGCAATTTGTGGAGTAATATCCGGTCTTATAACCAAAATTCTTTTTGTGGAAGGTTCCATTAAAATAAAAGGTTCATGTTTGTTATTTTGAAGCTGAAAGTCATTAGAATTAATTTTTGTATCTTCATACTCTAGAAGCGGAGTTTTAACAAGTAGATAGCCATTTTTGTTAAGCATATCTAAAATTTTTCTGGATAAAAACTCTTCCTTTTCTGCATCATATGGTAGGAGGACTTTAAAGCCCTCAGGAAGTAAATCACTATTGTTATTTTTATTCATTTAGTTTAAAAGGATAATTTTTTTATACGCTTCACATTAGATATATTTTCTAACTTTTTTATTAACTCAGGACCAATTTTTCCATCTATTTCTATAAGAGAAACAGCTTCACCTGCTCCTGTTCTTCCCAAATTAAAAGTAGCTATATTGACTTTAGCATTTCCTAGCTCTGTTCCTAATGAACCAATGAAGCCAGGTTTGTCGTTATTAGATGTGTATAGCATATTCTTTGATATTTCTGCTTCTATTCGCATTCCATTTATAGAAATAATTCTAGAACTTCCTGCAAATATAGCTCCAGAGAAATTAAATTTTTCTTTTTCTGTAATAAGTTTTATTGATATTTCAGCATCATGACTTTCAGTTTGTTCTTGAAAAGAGGTTATTACTTCAATATTTTTTTGTTTAGCTACAACTTCTGCATTTATTAGATTTATACTTTCCATTTTAATTGATAATATACTAGCTATTAATGTAGATATTAATGGTTTTGTATTAATTTTTGAAACTGCGCCTTTAAATGTAATATTTATTTTCTTTATATTACTTTCAATAATTTGCCCCCCAAACTTACCTAAATTCTGACATAAACCTAAATAAGGTTTTAAAACTGGAGCTTCTTCGATGCTAATAGGAGATACGTTTATAGAATTAACTATTACATCATTAAGTAAAAAGTCAGATATTTGTTGAGCAATTTGTATGGCAACATTTTCTTGAGCCTCTTTTGTCGACGCACCTAAATGAGGGGTTAATATTAAATTTTCAGATTTAAATAAATTATTATTTTTAGGAGGCTCCTCATCAAACACATCTAATGCAGCACCTGCGATATGAGACTCATTTAAAAGTTCTATTAGATCTTCTTCAACAACTAGTCCTCCTCTTGCACAATTAATAATTCTTACACCCTTTTTGCACTCTAGCATTGTTTTTTTATTTAAAATTCCCCTTGTTTCACTAGTTAGAGGTGTATGTAAAGTTATAAAGTCAGCTAATTTAAGTATTTCTTTCAATTCTACTTTTTTAGCTCCAATTTTTTGTAGGTGCTCTTTGGAAACAAAAGGATCGTAAACTATTACCTTCATTTTTAATCCTATACTTCTCTCTGCAACTAATGCGCCTATATTACCACATCCTATCATTCCTAAAACTTTTCCAAACAATTCAGTTCCCATAAATTTTGATTTTTCCCATTTACCTAATTTCGTAGATTGGTCAGCTTGAGAAATATTTCTAGCTAATGACATCATTAAGCTTATTGTGTGTTCGGCTGTTGTAATCGAATTACCATATGGTGTATTCATTACTACTATACCTTTATCGGTTGCTGAACTTATATCTATATTATCTACTCCAATTCCTGCTCTTCCAAGCACCCTTAGGCTTTTTCCAGCATTTATAATATTTTTTGTTATTTTAGTAGCTGATCTTACAATTATTCCTTCATAGTCATCGACTATGTCAATAATTTCACTTTCAGTTAATCCTGTTTTAACATCACAAGTTATGTTGTTAGCAAGAAATATTTTTTCTGCTTCTACACTTAGTTTGTCCGCTATTAATATTTTACTCATTTTTAGTTCTCTTTTTTAATATATTCATGATAACCCCATTCCAACCAATCTAACAGAATATCAATATCCTTATAATTTACTGTAGCACCACCCCAAATTCTGATTCCTCTTGGCGCATCTCTGTAAGCACCAATGTCATGTGCTATATTATTCTCTTCCAGATAGTCTAATAGTGCTGATAAATTATTTTTTAAAATTTCTTGGTCATTGGTTTCTAGAACAGATGTCTTTATTTTTAGACATATTGAAGTACATGATCTAACTTTTTTATCTTTGGCTAAAAAATCTAACCAAGAAGATTCTTTAATTTTTTTTTCTACCACAGAAAGATTTTTATTGCTAAGTTCAATAGTCTTTTTTAATCCACCTATTTTTTTTACCCATGTTAATGAGTCTAGAACATCTTCAATACATAACATGGATGGTGTATTAATTGTACTTCCTAAAAATAGTTTTTTATTTAATGATGACTTATTCATTAATTGAAATATTTTAGGAATAGGCCTTTCTGCTTTAAAAGACTCTAATCTATAAACTACTTTAGGGCTTAAAACTATTACTCCATGTTGAGCTTCACCTCCTAAAACTTTTTGCCAAGAAAAAGTAGTAGCATCTAATTTATGCCACGGTAAATTCATAGAAAATACTGCAGATGTGGCATCACATATAGTAAGACCTTCTCTATCATCTTCAATCCAATCAGCATCAGGAACACAAACACCAGAAGTAGTACCATTCCAAGTAAAAACAACATCATTATTAAAGTTTACTTGACTTAAATCTACAATTTCTCCATAGTCTGCCTTTAAAACTCTGGTATTTGGTACTATTAACTGGTTAACTATATCTTTAACCCAATCATTTCCAAAACTTTCCCAAGCAAGTACATCAACAGGTTTTTTACCTAGTAAATTCCAAAGCAGCATTTCTATAGCACCAGTATCAGATGCTGGAACTATACCAACGTGATAATTAGACGGAATATTTAAAGTTTCCTTAATAAGTGATATAACTTTGTTAATTCTATCTAAGGCTTTTTTTGACCTATGAGATCTACCCAAGATGGCATTAGATAAAACTGCTAAATTCCAACCAGGACGCTTGGGACATGGACCAGATGAAAATAACGGATTATTAGGTTTTAAACTGGGTTTAGCATTCATGATTTAAATTTTATGATAAATAAATAATAGAATAACTTTGTTAAATTAATCGGTCAAATAATTAGTTAAATAAATTATAAAAATGATTCAATGGATTATGACCATTACCTATAATAAAAGGATTTTTGATACAATTAATTACATAGTTTCTAGCATTGTTAATGCTATCATTTAGATTAAAGCCTTTAAAAATATTACAAGCTATTGCTGAGGCAAGAGTACATCCCGTACCATGAGTATTTGTTGTTTTTATTTTATCAGAAATAAACTTATAAACTTTTCCATTATTTAGCAATAAATCAATTACTTTATTCCCATTCAAATGCCCACCTTTTACAAGAACATTCTCTACTTCTATGTCTCTAAACATTTCAATGTTATTTTCCATATCTTTATTATTTTTAATCTTCGTTTTGAGAATCTTTTCTGCTTCAGGAAGGTTAGGAGTAATTAGAAAGCTTTTAGGAAATAATTCTCTTTTTAGGCTTTCTATAGAATCATTGTTTAACAGACTATGCCCACCTTTTGCCACCATTACTGGATCAAGAATAATAGGAATTTCAGATAAATATTTTTTTAAACAATAACTTACTACATCAATGATATCACTGTTAGATAGCATTCCGATTTTTATTATTGAAATTTTAAGGTCCTTAGCAATAGTCTTCATTTGAGACTCAATCATAAACGAAGGAACGTTCATAACCTTATCTACACCTATAGTATTCTGAGCAGTTATCGCTGTAATAACTGTAGATGCATAAATATTATGGGCAGAAAAGGTTTTTAGGTCTGCCTGCAGGCCTGCGCCTGCTCCTGAGTCTGAACCTGCAATAACTAAACATGAAGGATTAATCATTTATTTAAGTCTTTCAAAACTTTTTTGATTTTAAGCATAATGTTCTTCGCAAAGTCTTTATTTTTAGCTTCTATCATTACTCTTATTTTATTTTCTGTACCTGATTTTCTTAAAATTAATCTACTATCTGATTTAAAGGATTTATTTAATTTTAATATTTCAGGTTGAAGTTTTTTAAGAATTTTTTCAGCCGTGTTATTTTTTCTTATTGCAAAACTTTCTACTATTTGAGGAAAGGGTTTGAAAAGATTTGAAAAAGAAGATAACTTTTTTTTGCTTTCTTTTAAGGTATATAAAACTTCTAAAGATGCCAATAAACCATCTCCTGAAGAAGACATATTGTTAAGTATTATATGTCCTGAGGGCTCACCTCCAAGAACAAAATTATTTTTTTTCATTTCATTAATTATATTTCTATCACCAACTTCTGACCTAACAAAGTTAATATTTTTTTTTTCGAAATATTTTGCCAATCCAGAATTTGTCATACTAGTACCAACCACTGTATTATTTTTTAAAATATTTTTATTTTTCCACTTAGTTGCAATTATTCCTAAAATTAAATCACCATTAACAATTCGTCCTTTATCATCAACTAAAACACATCTATCGGCATCTCCGTCTAGTGCTATTCCTAAATCTGCTTTAGTTTTCTTAACAGTAGATATAAGGTTTTTAGGATTTGTAGAGCCACTATTTTTATTAACATTTGTTCCATCTGGATTAACATTTAATGAAATTACTTCTGCACCTAGTTCCCACAAGATAGTAGGACCTACCTTGTATGCTGCTCCATTTGCACAATCAATCACTATTTTTAATCCATCAAGTCTAAGCGAGGAGGGCATTTTTGATTTTAAATATTCTATGTATCTACCTCCGGCATCATCAATTCTTTTTGCTCTTCCCATATTTTCAGATTTTACTAAGGGTAAATTACTATTATCTATTAATTTTTCTAGTTCTATTTCTTGTTCATCTGATAATTTTGTACCGTCTGGACAAAATATTTTAATGCCATTATCAATATACTCATTATGTGAAGCAGATATCATTACTCCTACATCACAGCGCATTGAGGTAACTAAGGATGCCACACCAGGAGTGGGGAGAGGCCCAGTCAGGTAGACATTCATTCCCATACTTAAAAAACCCGAAGTTAAAGCAGGTTCTATAGTATAATTTGAAAGTCTAGTATCTTTGCCTATTAGTACAAAGTGTTTATGTTTTCCTCTTTTAAAAAGCTTAGCTGAAGCCATTCCTATTTTCAGTGCTAGGTTTGCATTCATTTTTGAAGAGTTAGCTCTACCCCTAATCCCATCTGTACCAAAATATTTTTTAAATATATTATATTTTACTTTCAATGGTTAGCCTCTTTAAATATATCAATTGCATCTTTAGTTCCTTTTACATCATGAACTCTTATAAAGCTTGCCCCCTTTAAAAAAACATCTACAGCCAAAGCAAGTGAACAAGGAAGTCTATCTGAGTATTCATTTTTAATAAACCTTCCTATAAAACTTTTTCTTGATAACCCTATCAAAATAGGTAAACCCAAATCAAGAAAAATAGAAAAATATTTTAAAATTTGAAAATTATGAGAATCATTCTTACCAAAGCCTATTCCAGGATCAATAATAATTTTAGAAAGATTTAAATTTTCTTCCTTAATTAAACTAATTTTTTTTAAAAAAAAGGAATATAAATCTTTAATAACATTTTCGTATTTAGGGTTGATTTGCATTGTACTAGGTGTTCCTAAAGAATGCATTAAAACATAATAACAGTTATATTCTTTTATTACAGCCAAAGTATTTTTATCATAATTCAATCCTGATACATCATTTATTATTTCAACTCCTTCATCTAGAACTTTCTTCATAGTAACAGAATTTCTTGTATCACATGACACTGTTATATTGTTTTTACAAAGTTCCTTTATTACTGGTAGTATTCTACAAACTTCTTGTTTTTGGGGAATAATTGAGGCTCCAGGTCTGGTTGACTCTCCTCCAACATCAATAATATCAGCACCTTCTTCTACTAATCTGTAAGCTTGTTTTATAGCTTTTTTTGTGTTGTAGAATTTACCTCCGTCATAAAAGCTATCTTCTGTAACATTTAATATACCCATTATTTTAGGATTATTTCCTTTAAATAATTTTGGTTTGGAATTATTCGAATAATATATCTTACTTAGCCTTTTACTTAATTTAGAATATTTTAATTCTAAATCTTTTAATAATTTATTATTATTTAGATCAACTATTTCTAAAGATTTAATTTTTTTTTTTGAGTCCAAAACACATAAATCAACTAGGCTAAAGTTAAGTTCATTGTTATATCTGAGCCTAACTTTATTACTTCCTATTTTTTTTTTATCAGCTACTTTAATATCGCTAGGCAATAAAAAGTAGTTATTGATCATATTTTGAAATTTATGATATGTTTTTTACTGTTACAGGAACAGATCCAATTGGTTTTTTAACATCTTTTATATTACTTTTATTTTTATTATTTTTTTCTTTTAAGTTATCCTTAGCATCATCTTCATTTGGTCTGCTTGGTTTCTTCCCTTTTAACAAAAGGTCTATATCCGAAGAGGTAAGAGTTTCATATTCAAGTAATCCCTTAGCAATTATATGCAGATCTTTTATATTTGAAGATATAATTTTTCTAGCATTAGTTTCTCCATTAACAACTAATCTTTTTATCTCAATATCAATAAGTTTTGCTGTTTCATCAGATATATTAGTTTGTTGAGAAACAGAATGACCTAAAAAAACTTCCTCTTGGTTACTTTCGTATCTAAGAGGGCCTAATTTATCTGAAAACCCAAATTCTTTTACCATTCTTCTAGCCAAATTAGTGGCTTGCTGAATATCATTTCCTGCACCTGTAGTAATATTATCTTTTCCATATATAATTTCTTCCGCAATTCTTCCTCCAAAAAGAGAAGACAATTGTGCATTCAGTTCATTAAATGTATGAGCAAGTTTATCTCTTTCAGGTAACCACATAGTTACTCCTAGTGCTCTGCCTCGTGGTATTATAGTAACTTTATGAAGTGGTTCATGTCCTTTAGCATGTAACATTACCAAGGCATGACCAGCTTCATGGTATGCTGTTTTTTCTTTTTCATCCTCTGTCATTATCATAGATCTTCTTTCAGATCCCATCATAACTTTGTCTTTCGACTCTTCAAATTCGTTCATAGAAACATTCTTTTTTCCCTTTCTTGCAGCTAAAAGAGCAGCTTCATTTACAATATTAGCTAAATCTGCACCAGAAAATCCAGGAGTTCCTCTCGCTATAACTCTTGCATTTACGTCTGGCGCAAGGGGTACTTTTTTCATATGAACTTTAAGTATTTTTTCTCTGCCCAATATATCAGGATTTGGAACTACTACTTGCCTATCAAATCTTCCAGGTCTTAAAAGAGCTGGATCTAACACATCTGGTCTATTGGTTGCTGCAATAATAATTACACCTTCATTAGTATCGAAACCATCCATCTCAACTAATAATTGATTAAGTGTTTGTTCTCTTTCATCATTTCCTGTATT
>PCCU01000024.1 GCA_002732015.1 Candidatus Pelagibacterales bacterium | reverse complement strand
TTTCTTTTTTTTTAAATCAGCGACTCAGACCTTGATTTTAGGCCGCTTGGAGACATGAGTGTTTTAGACGACGCTTTTGCTAATACAAATGAAGAAGATAGCGATATAACAATTATTGATGAAATAACCGAAAATGAAGACAGTTCTGTAGAATTTGTAAATGATGAAAATTCCATGTCAGATGATAGCTTACCTGAGGTAGCTGCTATTCAAACCTATGTAGGTGACAGAATCTCAGAAATGAGAAATGAATTTTCTAATTTAGAAGAAGAGATCAAACAAAACACTAATTTGTTTAATTTGCTTAAAGCAAATGGGATATCTAGTGCAGAAGTTTACCATTCAACAGTTGCGGCAATTTCAGCCAGATTGCAAATTGGAACTACACCAGGCAACCCGATTCTTCTTAATCAATATGAAAGAGCATTAACAGAATTGGCTGCCGTAGGTTCCCAAGGTCAAGAAATGGTAGAATTAGGTAATCAAATTTCTCTGCTATCTGCAAGAATTTCTTATCTTAAAGATCAAACAATGTCAGCTAAAAGGTTAAGAGGTGCGGTTGATGAAGATCATAGAAATTTATCTATGCTGCAAGATGATATTAAAAGAAGAGGTGTTTCCTTAACAAGATTGCTAGAAAATCTTAATGAAACGATTAGAAGAAGAGATATTTATTTAGCAGCCGAAAGAAGAAGACTAACCCAGTTAGCTAGTGCTATCTCTATTGGAGAATCATATGGAAACGGTTTAGGAACATTAAACTCTCTTCCAGCCTCTAATGATGAAAATGTTATTAATCAAGATAAAAGGTCAGATGCCAATTTGTCAGGGAATCCTATAGCAGTTATAAGAATGCAGGGTGAAGAGAATAAATTTAACCAAGGTCTTTTTGGAGCTGTCAGTGCAGCTTTAGAAAGGTCTCCTAACGCTTCATTTACATTGGTAGCTGTTAGTTCTTCTTCTGGAAATTCTAGTGAAAAGGCAGCTAGGGCTGCAAATGCCAGAGAAGAAGCAGGCAAAATTATAAGTTCTTTAATTTCAATGGGACTGCCTGCAGACAGGCTCTCAGTAACTGACCTAGCTTTGGCTAATGTTGAAGATACTGAAGTGAGGGTTTACACGGATTAGACCAGTTTTATTTAGTTAATCGCAAATTATCTATTAGTCTTACTTTGCCTACTTTAACTGCTACAAATACCCTGTAATGATTATTTCCTAATTTACCGTATGTATAAGATTCTAACGATTTCTCATTCCTAACTTCCAGATATTCTACTTTTTTTACTCCCTCTGAATATAACTTTTTGGAGGTCTTTTTTAATATAGATTTGATGCTCTTTAAATTTTTTAAAGATATCTCCCTTAAGATGATATTAACCTTAGAAGCTATATTTTTTTCTCCTTTACTAAGTAGTCTATTTCGAGAGGATAAAGCTAAGCCACTTTTATCTCTAACAGTTTTTACTGCCTGAACATCAATATTTAAATTTAAATCTCTTACTAGCTTTTTAATTATAAACAATTGTTGAAAGTCTTTTTCTCCAAAAAAAGCAACCCTAGGATTTATTAAACAGAATAATTTCAATACAACAGTTGCTACTCCGGAAAAATGACCATTTCTATTTTTTCCACATAGCATATTATCAAATTTCTTTAACTCAATGAATGTGCTGAAGTCAGATGGATAAATATCTTTTATTTTGGGAATAAATATAATATTAACTTTTTTTTCTGTTAATATACTTATGTCTTTTCTTATTGAAGTAGGATAATTTTTTAGATCTTTTTTATTATTAAATTGCATTGGATTAATAAAAATAGTGACAACAGTAACTTGAGAAAGCTTTAGGCACTTGTCTACTAATGCCAAATGGCCATCATGGATAGCTCCCATTGTTGGTACAAGCCCTATTTTTTTTTTTTTAATTCTCTGACTTGATAGAGCTTTTTCTAAAGATTTTAAATTTCTAGCAATTAAAGTAGGCACAATGTATATTCATTAAAGAAAATGTTTTTTAATAATTCAATTTTTAAATGTATCAAATATATTTTTTTTCTACAATTACTATACTCTAATAATATTTTAGCTACAGAACAAGATTTTAGATCTAATCCTGAAGTAGGAATAGAAAATAAAAAAAAATCTTCTATTGAATATTCAAAAAAGTTTATGGTAGTTTGTGCTGATGAAAGAGCCGCTGTAGCTGCAAAAAAAATATTAAAATTAGGAGGAAATGCAATTGATGCAGCAATAGCTGCACAGAATGTTTTATCTGTAGTAGAGCCTCAATCTTCTGGGCTAGGTGGAGGAGGTTTTTTGATTTACTATAATAAGGAACTTAATATTTTAGAAGCATGGGATGGAAGAGAAACTGCTCCCAATAATGTTAAACCAAATCAGTATGTTGATATAGAAAATAATAAAATGCCATTTAAGAAGGCAATAACTAACCCAATTTCAATAGGAGTTCCTGGACTTTATTCTATGCTAGCTGAAGTCCATAATACAAGTGGCAAGCTTGCATGGGAAACCCTGTTTACAGATGCAATTAATTATGCAGAGTCCTTCAAGGTTTCTCCAAGACTTAATAAAATGCTAACATGGGCACCCCATATAAAAAGTGATGAATATTCTAGAAAAATATATTTTGAAAATAATGTCCCTAAAAAAGTAGGCTCTATAGTTAATAATACTAAATTAGCAAAATCATTAAATATTATTTCAAATAATGGCTATAGTATAAATAATGGAAAAATTGCGAATCTTATTCAAAGAAATTTGTTTCCTAATATTACAAAAACAGACCTAAATGATTGGAAAACTATAAAAAGAAGACCCCTTTGTAAAAAATATAAAGAGTATAAGATATGTGGATTTCCACCTCCTACTTCTGGAGGGATTGGAGTATTACAAATCCTATCTCTTTTAGAGAGCATTGACACAAATTTTGATTATAAGAATACAATACTTGATGAGCACATATTTTTAGAGGCTTCCAGGCTTGCTTATGCTGATAGAGATATTTACATAGCTGATCCAAAGTTTTTTAGAGTTCCTATTAAGGAATTATTAAGTGAAAGATATTTAAAAAATAGAGCTAGTTTGATCAACTTAAAAAGAGCTACAAAAAACTTTAAAAATGGGGATCTAAAAATATTTAAAAATAATAACTTAGACTCAGGAATAAATTTAAATCTGCCTTCAACCACACACATTAGTATAATTGATCATTATGGGAATGCCGTATCTCTTACTAGTAGTATAGAGTTTGCTTTTGGTTCCGGAAAAACTGTTGGAGGGTTTTTTTTAAATAATCAATTAACAGACTTCTCATTTTTAAGTCATAACCAACAAGGGAAAAAAGTTGCGAATTCGGTAGAACCAAAAAAAAGACCTAGATCTAGCATGTCTCCTACTATGGTTTTTAAAGATAAGCAATTGATAGGAGTACTAGGTTCCCCAGGCGGTAGCAGAATCATTTGCTATGTAGCAAAAACACTTTTTTACATAATTAATTTTCGTGTTAGTCTAGAGGAAGCTATTAACATGCCTCACTTATGTTCTAGAAATAAGTTTTCTGAAATAGAAAAAACAAATTTTGAGTCTAATATTTCTTCTAGCCTTAGGCTGCTTGGCCACGATATTGTAAAAAAAGAAATGAATAGTGGATTAAATGTAATATGGAAATATGGATCTTTTTGGGGAGGGGTATCAGACCATAGAAGAGAAGGTGTTGCAATTGGTTTTTAGTATTTTATTAAATGGTGAGCAAAATTTTACTTAAGCTTTTATTTAGTATATTTTTAGTATTCTTACTTAGATTAGTTTTTCCTCGTATTGTAAAAGGAATAAAGGTGATGGTAATAATCTTGCTAATAGCAATTCTTTTTTTTAACATTGTCTTGAATAATAATATAATTTAGATATGGTTAACAATATTTTAGCAATTACAAATAGAAAAGGAGGGGTTGGAAAAACCACTCTTGCAGTCAACTTGGCTGCAGGATTTGCTATAAATTATAATTTGGAATGTGTATTGATAGATGCTGATCCTATAGGATCTACAAGTCTTTGGATGGAAAATTCAAAAATTAAAGGTTTAAAAGTAAGAAGACTTACACTTCCAAACTCCTCTAGCAACCTTCATCATGCATTACATACTTGGGGAGCTGCAGTATCAAATATGGCTCTAGACTGTGATATCGTCGTTACGGACCTGCCGCCTATAGACATAATTATTTTTACTGAATTATTAAGGCAGGTTAGAAACGTTATTATTCCTGTGGGCTTAAGTTCGTTAGAATGGGAAGCAACATTCCCCTTAATAGAAAGGGTTATTTCTACCTTTAATGAAAATCAAGAAACAAAAGGCATAATAGTTCCTTCAAGAATTCATCCTCAAAAAAACCTACCAAGAGACAAGATAATAGAAGTATTACCTTCTCAATGGAAACTCTCTCCCCAAATATCTCTGAGGTCTGACTTTCAAAAAGGGGTAGAATCAGGTAATTGGATTGGTGAGACCGCTCCAAATAGTTTAGCTCATAATGAATTAAATAGTGTAATAGACTTTATTGCTAGAGAATTAAATATTATATAAAAAGCCAAATACGTTGAAACTATTATGTTAAAAATAAATAGCTCTTTTAATTTAAAGATAATATATAATTTATTTTTCATTATTAACTTCATATTAACTATAGGCTTTTTAAATTCATCATGGCTAGGTTTGTTTGCATGGATAATATTATTTATGTGCATCTACGCAGGAGTTATATCTTTTGATAAAAGAAATTGGATATTAATAATAAGTATTACAATTTTATCACTATGCATAAAAAATTATATGAAAACTCCTTATATTTTAGAAGGTAGCAATGTATTCATTGGAGGTGATTTTACTGACAGTGTTTTTAAAAAAAAATTACCTCCCATTGTTTATAAACACCTAAATGAAGATTTTGTAAAAAAATTCCCCGAAAATATTTCTGCTCCAGCTCCATATATATTTGATACAGGAGTTTCACAAATTTATAAAAAGAGTAATGAAAGCAGGTACGTTAAAAAAATAAACTGGCATAATCGTTATGCCTTTCAACAAAGTGCTTTTAATAATACAAAATATAATGCCTATGGCAACCAACAGCCCAAAAGAGAATTACTGCCTTTTTTCGTAAAATATACATTTCCTAAAGATTTTAAAGAGACAAATTCTCAGCTATGCTGGAAAGGTCAGGCATATTTAGAAATTGATACTTACAAAAGTATTAATCATTTAGAGAAGAAATGTATATTTGTAAATAATTTTTATAGCGAAGTTACAAATACCTTTACTATATGGTTAATCGAAACTGGCATTACTCCAAAACTAAATGTCACTTTTTATCCTAATAAAGCTATTTTCATAAAGAATATTTTTAAAGAATATTCACAATTTATCTTAGCCTTAATAATGTGTTTAATAATTTATAATAATTTTAAAAAACTTAATTTACTTTTTTTTGGGTTTTCATTTCTTTATTCCTTTTCACTAATGTATCTCTATCAAGCTTCTATTTTAGATAAGTTTATTTTATTTGAAGGTGGAAATGATGGACTTCTTTATGTTCACTTTGCTCACTTAATTGTTGAAAGTTTAATTACTAATAATTATGTTGAAGCATTTAGAGGAGGGGAAAGTGCATATGATTTAATGCCTTTTTACAGGTATATATGGGTAATTAATTATATTCTATTTGATGAGTCTCCTTGGATGCTATTTTTTATAATAACTTTTTTACCCTTAATTTTATTTAGTATATTAAAAAACTTGCTCGGAAAATCGTGGGCTATATTTGCTATTTTTTGTTGGTTTCTTTTTCCATTATTTGAAGCATTTGGGTTTTTTCATTTTTACTATGTTAAGTTATCAATGCGTGGGTTTGCCGAGCCCTTATCAAATTTGCTATTCCTGTCTTGTATAGCAATTATAATAAATATTCATAAAATAAAAATAGAAGATATCAAGATAGAAAATATTTACTTCTTTTTTGGTGGACTTATGTTAGGTCTTTCTCTAGGACTAAGAGCAAATATACTGCCTGCTTTTATTGTATTAGTTATATATATTTTTATTTTTCTTTTAAGAAAGAAGAGTTATTATGGTTTTATATTATTTGGGCTAGGGTTAACCCCTTGTTTAATTATGCCTATTCATAATTATTATTTTACAAAGGAAATAATACCTCTTACCATAGCGGCATATAAAGATTGGAATCTTGGAGCTAAACCCATGGACTATATTATGTTTTTAATATCTTTATTTAAATTGAATCTTGATGCTGCCTTATGGAAAAAAATAGTATCTCATGTTTCAGGGGAGTTAAGAGTTTATGAAATTTGGTATCATTTAGCTATAGTGTCGAATATT
Organism: Candidatus Pelagibacterales bacterium; assembly: GCA_002732015.1. GTDB lineage: Bacteria > Pseudomonadota > Alphaproteobacteria > TMED109 > TMED109 > JAYYAX01. Next base: position 36,148 of record PCCU01000024.1, on the reverse strand, counting down.
TATATAGCTTTAAATAGAAAAAGCGATAAAATTATCAGATTAATTTCTTGGACATCAATTTCATTATTATCGTTGATTCTTTTTTATCATGTAGGCGGTAGATATAGTTACTTAACTTGGACTTTAAGCCTCATAGTTTTTTTATATTGGCTTAAAAATAATTTATTCCCTTTTGTGAAAGGGTTGAAAACTAATCATGCTTCTTAGCATAATAGCCCCTACTTATAACGAAGCTCAAAATGTTGAGCCTTTTATTTTAGCAATAAAAAAGACTATGAAAAGCTTTAAGGGATATGAAATTATTTTTGTAGATGATAACTCTCTTGATAGAACATATGAAGTGGTAAAACATCTTTCTAAAAAATATAAAAATATTAGATGTATTAGAAGAATTGGGAGAAGAGGCCTTTCATCAGCAGTAATAGAAGGTTGTCTATCTAGTTCTGCCGATCTTTTAGTGATAATGGATGCAGATTTACAACATGATGAAAGCAAAATATTAGAAATGATTAAAATTCAGAAAAAATATAAACTAGACATAGTAGTTGGAAGTAGATTTTTAGAAAAAAAAAATACTACAGCCTTATCAAAAAAAAGAAATGCAGTTTCGAAAGCAGCAAATTGGCTGGCGAATAAAATATCTCGTGTGCAACTTAGCGATCCTATGAGTGGTTTTTTCTTAGTTAAAAGAGAAATAGTAGAAGCACAAGCCCCAAAATTAACTGGCTTAGGCTTTAAAATTTTATTGGATATATTTTCATCAATTGGGAATAAAGTAAAATACAAAGAGATTTCCTTTAATTTCAAGGCAAGAAAATTTGGAGAGTCTAAACTTGACGCCATGGTAGTTTGGGAATACTTGCTTTTGTTATGGGAAACTAGATTTGGAAAAATTATTCCTGCAAGATTTTTGTCTTTTTGTACCATAGGTGGTACAGGGGTATTAGCTCACTTAATGGTTTTATTCGTTCTCAAAACCTATGGGATTAGCTTTATTTTATCACAAAGCATAGCTACATTCTCGGCTATGACTAGCAACTTTTTTTTAAATAATATTTTAACTTACAGAGATAGACAAAAAAAAGGACTTCAAGCTTTTAAAGCCCTGATAATTTTTTATATCACTTGTGGGCTAGGAGCAGTAGCTAATGTTGGTATAGCCAACTATTTATATTTAGGAAAATTAAATGAGGTTTCCATAACTTGGTATATATCAGGGATTGTAGGAGCTTTAGTAGGCGCAATATGGAACTTCTTAATGTCTTCAATGCTTACTTGGAAAGTTAGGTAAGCTATTGCACCAAATGATTAAATAAATCTTCTAGACTAGGTTCAGTAGTAACAATATCTTTTATTATTATATTATTTTTTAATATTAAATTTAAGATATTTTCCATTGAGGTTTTAGACGGCCTGTAGTTTATAAGAAAGCACCCATCATTCTTTAGTGAAAACCCGAAGTTAGATAATTCATTAGGTAATTTTTTAATTTTATTTTCAGTATATATATTGACAGACTTCAAATCTATATTTTTTAATAATTTCTTTATTTCTCCTTGGATAACAATCTTTCCTTTATCAATCATCACTACATCTTTGCACAAGTTTTCTGCTTCCTCTAAATAGTGAGTTGTGAGAAGTATTGTAGTTCCTTTGCTATTTAATTCCTTAATTGAATCCCACAAAGTTTGTCTTAGATTTACATCGACTCCTGCAGTTGGTTCATCTAATATCAGTATTGGTGGTGAATGCACCATTGCCTTTGCAATCATTAGCCTTCTTTTCATGCCTCCAGATAAGTATCTAACATAAGAATCAGCCTTATCTTTTAGACTTAGTTTTTCTAATAGCTTTTCAGTTATGTAATTTTTCTTTTTTACTCCATAGTAACCTGACTGAAAATTTAATGTTTCTCTAGGCGTAAAATAAGGATCCATTACTAACTCTTGAGGAACTACTCCAATAGATAACTTTGCTTCATTAACAGCTTTATCTAAATCAAAACCGTTAATAAATGCTTTTCCCGAGCTTTTATTTGTAATGCCTGCTAGAATATTTATAAGAGTAGACTTTCCTGCGCCATTAGGACCTAACAAAGCTATCATGGAACCCTTTTCTATAGAAAATGTAACTTCATCTAAAGCAAAAATTTTTTTATTTTGAGATTTATGAAAATATTTTTTTGTAAGCTTATTCACTTTAAGCGCTTTATTATCTAAATTTAGAGTAACTCTACTCATTTTAAAATTTTCCTATTTTTATATACCAATATTAGACTTAAAAAAGCTATTAATGACATTAGCAAGTATCCCTCATCTTCTTTTGTATAAGAAGTCAAGTGTCCACAAGCAATAGTTAATATAGTAATAAATATTCCTCCATTTAATGTAAAATACACTGATTGTACAAGCAACTTTGATGATTGTTTTAATTTTGTATTTATAGAAAAAATCATAGTATAATGAGTTAATGCAAAAGTAATCCCATGTAAAGTTTGAACTATTAATAAAATATAAAAGTTTTCTACTAAATAGGTTAATCCCCATCTTATAAATGAAGCTATGGAACAAAATATTAAAGTTTTATATATTAAGTTTGATTTAAAATTTTTATCAATTATTAAAAAAAATAATATCTCAGCAGCAATGGCAAAAGACCATAACATGCCTACTTTAAAAAAATCCAGCCCTTTATTCTCCCACATAATAGTTGAGTAGGCATAATACATTGCGTGAGTAGACTGTAACAGGCTACATGCCAGTACGATAATGACTAAATTTTTATTTTTTTTTTTTAAAAAAAGTTTTGTAGCTTTCTAAATTTTTATATTTTTGTATACCAACTGTACTTGGTATCATAAAGACACTAAACCCTATCATAAGCAAAGAAATTACTAAAACTACTGGAAATATAGTCAAAGAAAATTTACTAAAAAAAAATCCGAAAAGAAAAACAGCTATACAAAATGAAATAGAACCACTGATTCTTATTTTTCCATAATTTTCAAATGATTTTTTTACTAAGCTTGAATAGAAGGTCTCAATAAATGGCAAAACTGGAGAAAAGGATATTAAAAATAAAATAACCATAAAAAAAATAAGCGAAAAAGGCAAGGCTGACTTAAAGTAATAAATGACTAAAAATAAAGTCACCGTAAAAGCTGTTATAAATATAAGGGACGCCCGTAAATAATTACCGTTTTTAATAAAAGCCGTGATAGTTAGAGTGAAAATAACTTTTAATACTCCAGATAAACTTAAAATATATCCTATATGATGTGTTTCTAATTTTAGAGCTTGATTTAACCACAGAGGAAAATATGCCGTTAATAAACCAATCACAATGAAAACACTAGAATATAGAGAAATAATTGTATAATTTTTTGTAAACATTATTATATGATATAGGAAATTTATGGTTAAAAATAAAAAAATTTCTTTAATTGATGGGTCTGGTTTCATATTCAGAGCTTATTATGCTTTACCTCCTCTAACTAGTAAAAATGGAATTCCTACTGGTGCTGTTTTAGGATTTTGTAATATGTTGCTAAAACTATTAGAAGAAAAGAACTCTGATAAAGTTGTTGTAATATTTGATAGTGCAAAAAAAACATTTAGAAATGATATTTATAATTCCTATAAAGCTAACAGAGGCGAGGCACCAGAAGACCTTATACCGCAATTTGAAATAATTCGAGAAGCTGTAGATGCATTCAACATTACGAGGGTAGAACTTCCAGGTTTTGAAGCTGACGATTTAATAGCTACTTATGCAAACTTTTTTGACAAAAGAAAGTGGAGTGTAGAAATAGTATCTTCAGATAAAGATCTTATGCAGTTAGTGAATAAAAATATTCATATGAGAGACCCTATCAAAAATAAGGTTATAGGATATGAGGAAGTATTTGAAAAATTCGGAGTTTATCCTGAAAAAGTAATAGATGTTCAAAGTTTGGCCGGAGACAATGTTGACAATATACCTGGAGCGCCTGGCATAGGAATAAAAACAGCCGCATTACTAGTGAACGAGTTTGGTAGTTTGGAAAATATATTAAATAACTTTAGTAAAATTAAACAAAATAAAAGAAGGGAAGCAATTAAAAATAATATAGAAAATATTACTATATCCAAAAAACTTGTTACTCTTAAGTCAGATATTGACATAGAAATAGTTTCAGAAAAAATTTCTGATGCGTCTGTGAACAGTTCTAAATTATCTGAGTTTTTTCAAAAGTATAACTTTAATAATTTACATTCAAAAATTGAATCTGCTAAAAATAAATTCAATGAGCATGATAAAAATATAACAATAAAAAGTTCATATCAAACTATTACCCAAGAGAGTGAGCTTATTGAAATTATTAACTTAATAAAAAAAATAGGGTTTTTTGTAATAGATACAGAAACTGACTCTATCAAACCTAATAATGCTAATTTGATTGGAATAAGTTTATCTTGGAAAGCAGGCTTAGCATGTTACATACCTATGTTACATACTAAAAATATTCCTTCAAGCAATTTATTAAATAAAGAAAAAGTAGCCCTTATTCTTAACCCTATATTGAAAGACTCATCTATAATAAAGATTGGGCAAAATATTAAGTATGATGAAATAGTTTTACAATCAAATGGGTTTTCAAGAATTACAACCATCGAGGATACAATGCTGATATCCTATACACTTTTCTCTGGTCTACATAATCACAACTTAGATCTTTTATGTAATATATATCTTAACTTCGAAAAAATTAAGTATAAAGACTTAGTAGGAACTGGAAAAAAGGAAATTCCTTTTGCTGAAGTAAGTATTGAAAAAGCAACAAATTACTCTTGTGAAGATGCAGATTATACTCTTAGGTTATGGTTAAGCCTTAAAAAACTTTTGGTCAGTAATAAGTTAATGGCTGTATATCAAAATATCGAAAAGCCTCTTGTGAAAGTAATAGCAGATATGGAAATGAAAGGTATTAAGGTTGATAAAAAAAGCTTGCAAAAATTATCTGAAGAATTTGAATCTGATATAATTAAATTACAAAAGAAAATTTATAGTTTGTCTGGAGAGGAGTTCAATATTAATTCCACTAAACAACTAGGCAGTATTCTTTTTGAAAGTCTAGATCTACCACATAAAAAGAAAAACAAATCAGGTGGATTTTCTACTAACTCAGAAGTACTAGAGCTTTTAATGGAAGAGGGTTTTGAAATTGCAGACCTAATTTTGAAATGGAGAGAAATTAATAAATTAAAAAACACCTACACAGATAGCTTGGTATCAAATATAAATGAAAAAACTAATCGCATTCATACTACTTTTCAAATGACGGGAGCTCAGACCGGAAGGCTTTCTTCTACTGACCCTAACCTACAAAACATACCAATCAAAACTGAGAATGGAAAAAAAATTAGAAAGTCATTTGTTGCAGACGAAGGCTGTAAATTGTTATGTTTTGACTATTCTCAAATAGAGTTGCGCCTGCTTTCTCAAATTGCAAATATTGCTAGTCTTAAAAAAGCATTTTTAAAAAATCAGGATATTCATAAACTAACAGCAAGCCAAATACTAAATATTCCTATTGAAAAAGTTTCTCAAGAAGAACGGAGAAATGCAAAAGCTATAAATTTTGGTATTATCTATGGTCTTTCTGCATTTGGTCTAGCGAAACAAATAGGAGTTTCTAGGAGCGATGCAAAAAAATATATAGAAGAATATTTTTTAATGTACCCTGGTATTAAAGAATACATGAAAGAAATAAAAGATACGCTGCAAGAAAATGGTTATGTTAAAACTCTGCTTGGTAGGAAGATACACATAAAAGACTACAATAGCAAAAACCCTATGATGCGAAATTATGCTGAAAGACAGGCTATAAATGCTCCGATACAAGGAACAGCAGCTGATATTATAAAAAGAGCTATGATTAAACTTTACAAAATTAAGCACAAAGATGCATTTTCTAAAACCGCCATGTTATTACAAGTACATGATGAATTAGTATTTGAAACTGCAGAAACTGATATGAAAAAAATTAAAAATATAATAACTGATATAATGATGAATGCTCATAAACCTATTATAAAGCTAGATATACCGCTTGCTGTTTCAGTTGGAGAAGGAAAAAACTGGGAAGAAGCGCATTAAAGTATGGATGAAAATGAAAACCTAGTTTTTGTTCTTGGTCCAACTAATACTGGAAAAACTTATTATGCCATAGAAAAAATGTTAACTTACCCTAATGGAGTTATAGGCCTTCCTCTTAGGTTGCTAGCTCGAGAAGTTTATGAAAAAGTTGTAAATAAAGTTGGAAAATTAAAAGTTTCCTTAGTTACTGGTGAAGAGCAAATTTCTCCTACTACTGCAAAATATTTTATAACTACTGTAGAGGCAATGCCAACAGAAAAATCCTTTGATTTTGTAGCAGTTGACGAAATTCAGTTATGTAATGACTTTGAAAGAGGCCATGTCTTTACAGATAGGCTTTTAAACTTTAGAGGAAATATAGAAACATTATTTTTAGGATCTGATTCTATGGAAAATATCTTAAAAAGTATGTTTCCAAAATCTTCTATATTAGAAAAAAAAAGAAGGTCAAAACTATCTTTTATCGGGAAAAAGGGACTTTTGTCTCTTCCTAAAAGGTCAGCAGTAATTGCTTTTAATTCTAATGATGTCTACAGTATTGCCTCAAAAATAAAAGCATTAAAAGGTGGAGCAGCAGTTGTTATGGGATCTTTAAGTCCTCAAACTAGAAACTCGCAAGTATCAATGTTTGAAGAAGGAACAGTTGATTATATAGTAGCCACAGATGCTATAGGTATGGGCTTGAATTTAGATATTAAAAATGCTTCCTTTTCTTCTATCAGAAAGTTTGATGGAAAAGAAAATAGGTTTCTAAAAGACAGCGAGCTTGGGCAAATTGCTGGAAGAGCAGGCAGAAATATAGAAGATGGTGCATTTTCAACTACTCTAAATTGTCAAAACCTGACCAATAAGACTATAAAATCTATTGAAACTAATAATTATCAAGCTATAGAATTTCTTTTTTGGAGAGAGAGCAGCCTAGACTTTTCCAGTGTTTATAATTTACTAAAGTCTTTAGAAAAAAAAAGCACTGATCCTAGGCTAATCAAAACGCAAAACAAAAGAGATGAAAATACTTTAAAATTTCTATCTAGTTTAAAACTAATAAGAGAAAAACTATTTTGTGAAAGTAATATTAAACTTCTTTGGGACATAAGTACAATTCCTGATTATTTTAAAAATTTAGATAACATATTTTCGGATCTATTAGTCAAAATTTATTGCAATATAGTTGACTCTGGTTATTTAAATACACCTTGGGCTATTTCTGAAACAAAAAAACTTCAAAACCTCGAGGGCAGTATTGATATGCTCACTTTTAGGTTAGCTAAAACCAGGTTTTGGAACTATATATCTAATAGAACCCACTGGACAAAAAACAATCAAGATTTAAAACAATTAGCACTAGAAACTGAAAGACTGCTATCTGATGCTCTGCACCAAAGGTTGACTAATGAGTTTGTAGACAAGAAGTTAAGAATATTTTTAAAAGAGTATAATCTAAAGAAATCATTAGAAGTTAAAATAAACCCTAATAATGAAATACTTCTAAACGAAAGAGCCATAGGAAAAATATATGGTTTTCTGGTAAAAATTTATGATCAAGAGTCTTTATTTAAAAATAAGTTTTTAAAAATCGAAGTTTCTAAAAAAGTTAAGTTATTATTAGAACAATATGCCAGTCATTTTATTAATAATAATATCAATATTATCATTGATCGTGAGGGAGATTTATATGTAAATTTAAACAAAATAGGATATCTTTGGAAGGGAAAAAATCTGCTAGAGCCAAAGATAATAATAAATAACAATCATTATTTAAATCAATCAACATATTTAAAAATTTTAGAAAAAGTCAATTTAGAAATAAAAAAAAAGATTTATATTATTTTTTGGAATCCTGAATTATCATCAAAAATAAATAATAGAAAAATACATTCTTTTTTATTTTCCTTGGATAAAAATTTTGGTGTTGTAAATTTAAATGATCCCAAAAATGATTTGATAAAATTAAGCATAGATGAAAAAAAGTCTCTGTTTAAAAATAATATAATTTTTGGAAAGTCTCATGCGTTTTACAAGAGTTTAGTTCTAAAAAATTATAAGGATATTAGATGGGCTTTAGGAAGCCTCTATTTTAAAGGAAAAATTATGAAAATGCCTCCAAACGTAAATGTTTTAGTTGATATTAAAAATATCTCTGAAAACCTTCTTCATCTTATTGGTTATATAAAAATTAAAAATATGGCAGTAAAGGTTAGTTTTTTAGAAAAAATTGCTATTTTCATATTTAGAAGGAAAAAAAGCATGTATTATTTTGATTATTGTTTCTTATATAAATTTAAGATCTCTTCATTTATTTTACACGATATTTTAATGTTTTTGGGCTTTACTAAAATAGCAGGAACCTCTAATGTTAGTTATTGGATAAAGCAGAAAATAAAGAATTATAAATCTACTTATGATAAAGATAATCCTTTTTATGTCCTAAAAAAGTTGCAATAAATTTTAATCTGTATATATAAATTTTATGTTTAATTTATTTACTAAAAAAAAACAAACTCCTAGTGAGCAAAAGATAAACGATGACGTTTTAGCTGTCATATATCTTATGATTGAAGCAGCAAATATTGATGAAGTTTTTGAAGAAAGAGAAAAAAAAATAATAGCTACTATTATAAAAAACCAGTTTCAGATAGAAAGTGATAGTGTTGTTGAAGAAACAATTGAAAAAGTTAATGAAAATTTAAGAGATAATGCTGATCTTATTACTCATACAAAAAAAGTGAAAGATAGTTGGAGTTTAGAAAAAAGAAAAGAAGTGATTGAAATGCTCTGGAAAGTTTGTTTAATTGATAATAATGTGGATCCTTACGAGGATATGTTAATAAGAAAAATAGCAGGATTACTGTACGTTGAGGCAAAAGATAGTAATGATGCTAAAAAAAAAGCTTTAAGTTCTTTAGAAAAATAGAAAGGAAGTTTTGTTATGCCCTATGTAGTTACCGAGTTATGTATAAAATGTAAATATATGGACTGTTGTGAAGTTTGCCCGGTTGACTGCTTTTACGAAGGGGATAATATGTTAGTAATTAATCCTGATGAGTGTATTGATTGTGGGGTTTGTGAACCAGAGTGTCCAGCAGAAGCAATCTTACCCGACTCAGATGATAATGCTGCGAAGTGGACTAAATTAAATGAAGAGTTTTCTGAAAAGTGGCCGAATATTGTTAAAAAGGGAGAGCCTCCTGCTGATGGGGATAAATTTAAAGATGAAGAAGATAAATTTAGCAAATATTTCTCAGAAAAGCCCGGAGCTGGTTCGGTAGAGTAATATAATGCAATCAAAGTATCTTGCAAAACTTAATAATGACGAAAAACTTAATTTTTACAGCATAAAATTTTTAGAAGAAGAGTTATCTTTTTGTTCTAAATTTCCATATTCATATAAGGTTTTGGTCGAAAATATATTAAGAAATACTTTATCAGAAAAAGAAATCATTAAAAAAATAAATTTTTTGAACAACAAGCTAGAGGGAAAAGATATTTTTGGGGAAATTGATTTTTACCCTTCTAGAGTTTTAATGCAAGACTTCACTGGTGTACCAGCTCTAGCTGACCTAGCTTCTATGAGAGAAAGTGCTCAAGAAAGGTCAAAAATTGATGCTTCAAAAATTAATCCTTTAAAACCTGTCGATCTGGTGGTAGACCACTCTGTTATGGTCGATAAATATGCCTCTTCAGAAGCACTTAACATTAATACTGAGTTGGAGTTTGAAAGAAATCAAGAAAGATACAAATTCTTGAAATGGGGTCAAAAAAATCTAAAAAACTTTAGAGTAATTCCTCCTGGGGTAGGAATATGTCACCAGGTAAATATGGAATTTTTAGCAAAAGTAGTATGGCATAATAAAGAAAATAATACTGTTTACCCCGACAGCGTTGTAGGTACCGATAGTCATACAACCATGATCAATGGATTATCTGTATTAGGGTGGGGGGTAGGCGGAATTGAAGCTGAAGCTGTTATGTTAGGAGAAGCAATTGCAATGTCTCCTCCTAAAGTAGTAGGTGTAAATTTACATGGAAAATTATCAGGTAATGCAACTCCCACAGACTTAGTTCTGACTATTACCAATATTTTAAGAAAACATGGAGTTGTTAATAAGTTTGTTGAATTTTATGGCTCTGCATTAACTGCGCTTTCTTTAGCTGATAGAGCCACTATAGCTAATATGGCTCCTGAATATGGAGCGACTTGTGGGTTTTTTCCTATAGACAAGGAAACTATCAAATATCTTAAAAATACTGGAAGAGAAAAAAATCACTGTTTAATAGTGGAAAAATATGCTAAAGAGCAAGGTCTTTGGTATGATTACAATGAGTCCATTCGCATAAAAAAATTATATAACGAAGAAATTGAGCTAGATATATCAAAAATAAATTCTGTTTTAGCAGGGCCGAAGAGGCCTCAAGATAAAGTACTACTTACAGATGTGCATAAGAAAAGTATGGAGATTATTAAAGAAGCTAATAATGATGTAGAACTAAAGCAATTTAAAAACCTTAATAATGGTGATGTTGTTTTGGCAGCCATAACTAGTTGTACCAATACTGCTAACCCTTACTTAATGATTGCTGCAGGTCTTTTAGCTAAGAACGCTTATGAAAAAGGCCTATCAAAAAAAAATTGGGTTAAGACCTCACTAGCACCAGGAAGTCAAGTCGTTAAAGACTATTTAGAAAATCTAGGCCTTTTAGTCTATTTAGAAAAACTAGGTTTTAATGTTGTTGGATATGGATGCACTACATGTATTGGAAACTCTGGGCCTTTAGACAATAATGTAGAGCAAGAAATTATAGGAAATAATTTAAACGTTAGCTCTATTTTATCTGGTAATAGAAACTTTGAAGGACGAGTTCACCCATTAATTAAGGCAAATTGGTTAGCTTCTCCTCCTTTGGTGGTGGCGTACTCTATATTGGGCTCAACTACCTTAGACATTACAAAAGAGCCTCTTGGGCTTAACAAGCAAGGTAAAAAAGTCTTTTTAAAAGATATTTGGCCTGACCCTAAATTAGTTAATTCCCTTCTAAATACAATAGAGTCAAAACTGTATGTAAACAGATATAAAAATGTTGAGAAAAAAAATTCAAGATGGAATGAGATAAAAACCCTAGAAAGTTCTACCTATAATTGGAACGTTGCCAGCACATATGTACAAAACCCACCTTTTTTGTCTGATAAAAGCTTGACTGAAAATAGTCTTACAAATATAAAAGGAGCAAGAATACTAGCTCTATTAGGAGATTCTATTACTACAGACCATATTTCACCTGCTGGGTCTATTAAAGAGGAAAGCCCTGCCGGTGAATACCTTAGCCAGAAGCAAGTAAATAAACATAACTTTAATTCTTATGGAGCAAGAAGAGGAAGTCATGATGTAATGGTAAGAGGCACTTTTGCTAATGTCAGATTAAGAAATGGACTTACTCCTGACAAAGAAGGAGGTTATACAAAGTTGTTTCCTGACAGCAAAGTAATGACAATATATGAAGCTGCTGAGGAATACAAAAAAAGAAATACCCCTCTAGTAATTTTTGCAGGGAAAGAATATGGGACTGGATCTTCAAGAGATTGGGCGGCAAAAGGTACAAAGCTTTTAGGGGTAAAAGCAGTAATTGTAGAAAGTTTTGAGCGAATTCATAGATCTAATTTAATAGGAATGGGTGTTTTGCCAATTCAGTTAAGCTCTGAATTGAGTATAAAAGACTTAAAGTTGAGGGGAAATGAAATTGTTGACATCATTATAGATGTGAATAAAATCAAAAAAAGTAATAATAAAGAAGTAGAAATAAAAATTTCAGACCATTCTAGTAATATTCTAATGAAATTGTCAGGAAATCTTAGAATTGATACCGCTAAAGAATTTGATTATATAGAACAAGGAAATATACTGAATTATGTGTTGGAAGAACTATCTAACTAGTATCTCCAAATCTCGCTTGTGATGATATTTGTTTGACAATAACTTTTAACTTTTTTATAGCTCTGTTTTCAATTTGCCTTACTCTTTCCTTACTAATTTTTAAAAGTTCTCCTAGTTTCTCTAAAGTTAATGGATCGTCGCTTAAATGTCTTAGTGCAATAATTTGACTTTCTCTAACACCCAACTCTCTCATAGCTTTTTTAAACCAAGACCTTTTTCTTACTAAATCTAGCCTTTCTACTAAATCTGTTTCTCCTAAACACTTTTCATCGACTATAAAATTTCCTACTTCTTGATCATAATTGTCTGATATTTTAGCATTGAGGGATTTATCAGACCCAGAGAATCTGTTTTCCATATTTTCAACATCAGTAGGCTTAACTTTGAGCTTTTTAGCCAATAATAATCTTAATTTATTTTGATCTTTCTCGTAATGCATCAATTCCAATTTTAATTTTCTCAAACTGAAAAACAACGATTTTTGAGAAGCCGTTGTTCCTGTTCTCACTATAGACCAATTTTTTAACACGTAATCTTGAATTGAAGATCTAATCCACCATCCGGAGTAAGTAGAAAACCTAATATCTCTCTGTGGTTCAAATTTAGCAATTGCTTGCATTAAACCGATATGTCCTTCCTGAACTAAATCAGTTATAGAAAGACCGTAATTTTTGTATTTCATAGCATATGCTATAACTAGCTTCGAATAGGCTCTTATAATTTTATGCATAGATTTTTTATCTCCTTTAAAAGCCCAGTTTTCAGCTAGTTTTTTTTCTTCTACCTTAGAAAGGACAGTAGTTTTCATTGCCTTATTAAAAAACTTTCTATCTAAAGAGTTTAACTCTATGCTTTTAAAATTAGCCATGATACTTTTACGCCACAAAACCTTCATTTAGATTAAAATTATTTTTTCAATAATCTCACTGTTGCAAAAATACAACTTGTTTAGGTTTTTTTTGAATTTTTATTACAATTATGTTGTTTTTACCTCTTAAATAATTAATATTGAAATCAGTATTAACGTACTTTTTGATAATTTTACGGGAGATTTTTTTATGAAAAAAATTTTAACTACGGCTTTACTGGTAGTTTTTGGAGCTTTCGTTCTAACTACTGCTAAAGCAGAATTAAGTCTATCCGGTTACCAAGAATTTTATGCTGTATCAGTTGATCAAACTACAGCTGCCGGTTTAGCAACTTCTACTAATACACATGAGTCAAGAAGTGGTTTATCAAACGGAAGATTTACTCGTTTGATTGCTACAGCAACAACTACTCTTGATAACGGAATTGATGTAACAGGTGTATATGCTATTTCTAAAGATGCTGGTTCTTCAGATACAGATACAAGAATAGTAGCTGTTAATGAAAATTCAGTAAGTTTTTCTGGTGGATTTGGAACTATGTCTGTAGGTAACATTTTCTCAGCAGGAACTATGATTCACAACAGAGGTACTACACTAATTCCAACAGCAGAGCCTGATAACAACGCATTTGGTTTTTATCCTGTAGCTGGTGGAGCAACTGGTGGATATGGTGCATTTGATGAAGCTGGTTATGCTTTAGATGGAATGAAGCTAAGATACATGAGTAATGTATACGAAGGTTTCCAATTAGCTGTTTCATACGAGAGTTGTATGGAAAAAAATACTGCGTCTTCTAGTGCAACAAATTGTGATGGCGGAACAGTATCTAACTATGACGACGTTATTGATGTAGCTATTGCTTATAATGGCAACTTTGATGGAGTTGACATAGGGTTAACTTATGGTCAACTATCAGGTAATACTCAAATTTTAGCTGGTGCAGAATACAACGACTTAGAAGCACAAGTATATTCAGCTAAAATTGGTTTCGCTGGAATTACAGCAATCTATAAGTTACATACTTATGCTGACTCTGGTCAATTAGTATCAAGAACTTCAGATGGTGACGGTGAAGGAAATGTATATGCAGTAAGATATGATATGGGTAACATATCATTAGGTTACGTGCGTACTGAAACATCTTACAAAGAAGGTACAAACTCTTCTGAAAGTTCAGCAGAACAGGATATTTTTGGTATAGGATATAACCTAGGTGGCGGAGTAGTAATTGAAGTTGCTCATGGTAATAAGGAAGAAACTGATGGTTCAGACAGCTTAAAAGATACAGAAGCTGATGTGACATTAGCTAAACTTTCTTTTGGTTTCTAAAGACTAACTTACAACCAAAAAATATAAGTTAATACAAAAAGGAGGGTTGCATAAGCCCTCCTTTTTTTTTATAATCTCATTTGAAAATGATCTTTAATATATTCATAAAAGCTTTTGTTGTTTCTTTTTTTGCATTGACTCTGGCATCCTGTGGTGGTGGAGATACTAGAAAACTTACAACTGAAGAAATAGTATACAATCCTAAAGACAAGTCTAGACTAGGCCAAATGAAGCAAGGCGGTGACTTCTTATCAGGAATAATAGGAGGAAATAGAGATGAAGAAGGAGGAGGAGGCTTTGGAGTAGTTTCTATAAAGAGCCCTTTGTGGAAAGCCTCCCTTGATGTATTGTCATCATTTCCATTATCTAACGTTGACTCAAAAAGTGGCTTGATAATTACTGATTGGTATACAAGTGAAAAAAAGCCTACGGAAAGGTTTAAAATTACAGTATTGCTTCTTTCTCAGGATATTAGGTCTGACTCATTAAAAGTAACAGTCCATAGACAAATTATAAAACAAAATAGATGGGTTAATAAAAATATAGATAGTAAAAAGCCAATTGCCATAGAACGCAAAATTATTCAAAAAGCAATAGAATTTAATCTTTAACTGTTTGTATAATGAATGAAAATAATACTGAATACGATGCAAACACTATAGAAAAAACGTGGCAAAATGTTTGGGAAAAAAAAAATATTTTCCAAATTAAAAAAGATAAAAATAAAAAAAACTACTACGTATTAGAAATGTTTCCTTATCCCTCAGGCAGAATACATATGGGGCATGTCAGAGTTTATACCCTAGGAGATGTATTGGCTAGATATAAAAGAGCTTGTGGGTTTAATGTTCTTCATCCTATGGGATGGGATGCATTTGGAATGCCTGCAGAAAATGCTGCTTTTGAAAATGATATTCATCCCAGAATCTGGACTAATAAAAATATACAAAATATGAAACAACAATTAAAAATGATGGGAATATCATACGATTGGGATAGAGAGATAAGCACCTGCGACGCTGAATATATTAAACAACAACAAAAATTATTTATCAAATTCTTTAATGCAAACCTATTATACAAAAAAGAAGCCTGGGCAAATTGGGACCCGGTAGAAAAAACAGTTCTTGCAAATGAACAAGTTATAGATGGAAAGGGTTGGAGATCAGGTGTTAAAGTAGAGAGAAGACTTCTAAATCAATGGTTTCTAAACATAACTAAGTTCTCTAATGAATTATTAACTGATTTAAATTTATTAGATAAATGGCCTGAAAATGTGAAAGTTATGCAGAAAAACTGGATTGGTAAATCTGTTGGAGCAGANATTCAATTTAAAATTATANATAAGAAAAATACTGNAGAAANAGAGAAAAAAGTAATAAATGTCTATACTACTAGACCTGACACCTTATATGGTGCATCCTTTTTGGCTATAGCCCCTGATCACGAACTATCTAAACTTCTTTCAAAGTCTGACAGTAATATAAAGAGATTTATAAAAGAGTGGGAACAAACATTCTCTAATGAAGAAATGATAGATAAGGGACCTAAAGAAGGAATTTTTACTAATTTACTTGCAAAGCATCCTATTACAAAAAAAGAATTGCCTATATATATTGCTAATTACGTCCTCTCTACATATGGATCTGGTGCTATCTTTGGTGTTCCTGCACATGATGATAGGGATTACTTATTTGCGGAAAAGTATAAACTGCCTGTAATACGTGTAGTTAAGCCATATGATAAAAAAATAACAAATATACCCTATACAGGGCCAGGAACAATTATAAATTCAGACTTTCTAAACAATATTGATACTGAAAAAGCTAAAGAAAAAATTATAAAAAAATTAGAAGAAATTAAGTTTGGCAAAAAACAAACTAAATTTAGGTTGAGAGACTGGTGTGCATCTAGACAAAGATACTGGGGGTGCCCAATTCCTATTATATACAGAGAAGACGGAGCGGTGCTTCCTGTAGAAGAAAGCGAGCTACCAATTCTTTTGCCTGATGATGTAGATTTTAGTAAGAAAAAAGGTAACCCTTTAGAAGATCATCCTAATTGGAAAAATACTACTTGCAGAAAGACTGGTCTTTCAGCAATAAGGGAAACTGACACCTTAGATACTTTTTTTGATTCATCATGGTACTACCTAAGATTTATTGATCCTTTACATAAAAATCCTATAAATAATTCTTTAGTTGACGATTGGTCTCCTGTTCATCAATATGTGGGAGGTATTGAGCATGCTGTATTACATTTACTGTATTCTAGATTTTTTGTAAAAGCTCTTCATTCTATAGGTGAGATAAATTTTAAAGAACCTTTTTCAGGTCTTTTTTGTCAAGGAATGGTCTGTCACAAGACATATCAAGACTCAGATAAAAACTGGGTTTATCCTGAAGAAATAGTAAAAAAAGAAAAAGGTCAGCTTTTTCACAAAAATAATGGAAAAAAAGTAAAAGAGTTAAGGTCTGAAAAAATGTCCAAATCTAAGAAAAATATAGTTGACCCAGTTAACATTATAAAAAAATACGGAGCCGATACAGCAAGATTTTTTATGTTATCTGATAGTCCTCCTGAAAGAAAACTAGAATGGACCAATAGTGGCATCGATGGCTCTAATAAGTATCTCATAAAAGTTTGGAAGTTTTTTAACAGTTTGCCCTTAAATGAAATTTCTTACACAGAAAATCATGCTTATGTAGATAAAAAAAACATTCATCTAATAGAAAAAACTCATTATTATATTGATAGAATTACTAAAAGTCTTGATAGATTTCAATATAATGTTTCTGTTGCTTTAATAAGAGAGTACTCTAATATATTTCTCTCCCTAGATGCTAATAATACTGATGAAGAACAGTTAATTGCTTTAAAGTTTTCTCTTACTAAATGGATTATTTTAATTTCTCCAATGACTCCTCACTTAGCAGAAGAGTTGTGGAAAAAAATAGGATATAAAAATTCTTTGGTAAGTGAACAAGTTTGGCCTAAAGCTAATTTAAAGTTTATTAGTGATGCTAATGTGAATATAGTGATTCAAGTAAATGGTAAGAAGAAGCTAGTACTAAAGATACCAAAAGACCTAACAGTTGAAGAAACGAAAGATTTACTTATGGAAAAAGATGATATAAAAGAGATATTAGGAAATAATAAAATTAAAAAAGTAATAACAGTACCGAATAAAATTTTCAGTATAGTAATATAATGAGGTTTTTTTTCCTTCCTTTTATTTTATTTTTTTTAAGCAGCTGCTCAGGCTTTACACCCCTCTATCAAAAACATTATATTCTGAATGAAAAATTAAAGAATATTGCTATTACTACTGATAAAAAAAAAATGTCTTTAGCTGTAAAAAAGAACCTTCTTAAACAAACTCCTCCTACCAGAAATGAAATAAATTATATTATAAAAATAGAAACAAAAACTGAGACTGGATCTTCTGTAACTGCTACAGATAGAAAAACTTCAGGATACGAAGTTATTTCTACATCTAATATATTTCTTTATAAAAGAGACTTGGCGTATGATAAAATTATTTTTTCTTTTGAAGAAAAAGTGGTGACTATGTTCGAATTATCTCCTAATCAGGTTTTGTCTACGCTTGCTTCTAGAGACAAAGCATTTGAAGTATCTGCGAAAAATCTTTCTAAAAGTATTTTAGACAAGATCTTGATTTACTTTTCAAAAGACAACAATGCTAATAAATAATAGTAAATTTAATGATTTTTTAAAAAATACAAATTTATTTAATGGATTCCTCGTTTATGGATCAGATAAGGGTCAAGTTAGACATAGGGCTTATCAGATAATAAAAGAATTAAAGAAAAAACATCCTGCGGATATAGTAAAGGTCTCTGCAGAAGAACTGGAAAAAAACAGCTTTGTAGACTTAGTGAATCAAACAAATATTTTTGCTAACAAACTAATAATAAATTTAGATATAGATTTAGCTCCCTCAATTAATTTAGATTTAAAAAATTTCTCAACTATATCTTCTTCCTCTGCTAACTTTGTACTATTAGAAGCAGGAAACCTTAAAAAAAATAATGTATTAGTAAAAAACTTTTCGTTAGAAAAAAACCTTGCTTGCATTCCTTGTTATCACGATACTGAAAACACAATTAAGTACACAATAAAAGAATTTTCAAGGAAATTTAACTTAACAATTGATGATGAAAGCATTAATTATTTATCTCAAAAGTTAGGAAATGATAAACTTTTAACTTTACAGGAAATAAAAAAGCTTTCTATTTATGGGAATGGAAAAAAAGTTTCTTACAATGACATTTTAGTTTCTATAGGCGACAGCTCATTGATAACTATAAATAAGATATGCGATAGCCTGTTCAATTCAGACAAAGCTCCTTACTTTTTTGATAAAGTAATTGATGCTGGATATAATAATATTGTAGTAATAAGGTCCCTTCTCAATCACTTTCACTTTCTTTTGAATTATAAGGTAAATCATTCAAAAGATATTAATAAATTAAAAAATTATGTGCATTTTTCAAGATATGCGCTTATTGAAAAGCAATTACAACTATTGAATACTAAAAAAATTAATTTCATAATCTCAGAGATTTTTAAATTAGAAAAAGAATGTAAGATAGATTATAGTATTTCAAGTTTATTAATAAAAAAATTTCTTATATCGTACTCAGTATTATAAACTTCTATTCCTTATTAAATATTGATATTATATTTTCTAATTGATCTAAGGTTTTATATTTAACTGACAAAACTCCTTTTCCCTTCTTATCTTTTATTTCAACCTCGTATCCTAATTTTAAAGATAAATATTTTTCATAGTCTGATATATTAGGGTCTTTCTCGTTTATATTTTCATTATTTATATCTTTTTTACTAATTTCTTTTTGCTCTTCCTTTATTAAGTCCTCTGTCTGTCTAACATTTAATTGATGTTTGATTACTATATTAGCCATTTTAGTTATATGTTTTGCTGATAGTAGTGCTCTAGCGTGACCAAAGGTAATTTTTCTTTCTATTAAAAACTGTTTAACATCATCAGGAAGCCCTACAATACGAATAAAGTTAGAAATATAGCTTCTAGACTTTCCAGTAAATTTTGATATTTCCTCATGTGTTAAGTTGTGTTCATTTATAAGACTGTTATAAGCTTCAGCTTCTTCCATGGAATTCAAGTCTTCTCTTTGAACATTTTCTATTACTGAGGCCAAACTTGATAGTTTTTCATTTTTATCACTAAAAACTACGTCAATTGTTTTTAAGCCAGCCAGTTTTGAAGCTCTCCACCTTCTTTCACCTGCAACTACTATGTATTTATTCTTATTCTTTGGACTTTCTCTTACTATTATAGGTACTATCTGACCTATGTTTTTTATAGAATTTGATAACTCTAATAACTTATCATCATCAAAGGTTTTTCTAGGTTGTTTTGAGTTAACTTCAATTAAACTTAAATCTATTTTAGTTTTCTGGATATTTGTATTTATATTAGCACTAGATTTTTTATCATCCCCTAACAAAATATTTAAGCCTGTTTTTAATCTTTTTTTTGTAATAATTTTCTCCTTATTCTTATTAAATCCCTAATCTATTAATTAATTCCTTTGCTAAATCAATATAGGCTAAAGATCCTATACATTTTTGATCATAAATTATTGCAGGTAGCCCGTGACTTGGCGCCTCTGATAACCTTACATTTCTAGGAATTATAGTTTCAAAAACCTTTTTACCCAAATGCTCCCTTGCATCAGCTACCACGTCATCGCTAAGTCTATTTCTACTATCAAACATAGTCAAAATAACGCCTTCTAAAAATAGATCCGGGTTTAAGTTGTCTTTTATTTTTTCTATTGTTCTTAAAAGTTGCGCTAATCCCTCTAAAGCATAAAACTCACATTGTAAAGGTACGAGAACAGAATCAGAAGCTACCAGTGAATTTACAGTTAATATTCCAAGAGATGGAGGACAATCAATTAGAACGAAGTCATATCCTTCTTTCAATTCATTGATCTTTTTGTTTAGTTTATTTGTTCTATCTTCGTCTGCTGCTAATTCAAACTCTATGCCTGAAAGATTAATATTTGATGGTATTATTTTAAGATTTGGAATTTTAGTTTCTTGTATAGTTTTGCTTATAGAATAACTTTGTGTAATTAAATCATAGACACTAATATTCCTTTGCTTTTCCGTTACACCTATACCTGTTGATAGGTTTCCTTGAGGATCTAAATCTATCAACAATATTTTTTTATCAATAGCCGCAAGCGCTGTACCTAAGTTTATAGCAGTTGTTGTTTTTCCAACTCCTCCTTTTTGATTAACTATTGAAATTATTTTTAAATTATTTTTCATATCATTTTTTTCTTATATTTTTTATTCTTAATATAACTCCTTCATGACATGTAATGCTTTGAAATTTTTCAAATTTGAATGCAAATAATAATTTTGCTTCCTCTATTTCCTGAATATGTTTTTTCCCTTTGTGAACTACTAAAACTGTTTCCTGTGTAATGAGATGATAAATACTGTTAAGAAGTTTTATTAAAGAAGCAAATGCTCTTGAAACTATAACTTCAATATTGTTTTTGAAATAGCTTTCTATCCTATTATTGTAAACTTTTATATCTAAAGAACATTCTTTTAGAATTTTTTTTAAGAAATGCCCTTTCTTTAAGCTTTTATCACAAAGCATTATATTTCTTCTTCCCATTATAAAAAGCACTACACCAGGAAACCCTGCTCCTGTGCCTACATCTAACAAAAGCTTGCCACTATTTTCAGTCGGAAGGTATCTCATTATTTGCATGCTATCCATGATATGCCTGACCCATATGTGATTTAAAGTACTTTTTCCAATAAGGTTTATTTTTTCTTGATTTTTTCTTATTTCAAAAACATAGTTTTTCAATAAAGTTTTTTGCTCACTGCTTATTTTAAAAAAACTATCCAATGTTTTAAGCACTTTTCTTAATCCTAGTTTTTTTTGTATACAATAGCACTGAAGTTAAGGCTGCTGGAGTAATTCCAGGTATTCTAGAAGCCGAAGCTAAATTAGTGGGCCTAGCTTTTTCTAAAGCTATACAACATTCTTTTGATAAACCTCCTATTTCTTTGTAATTTATATGAATAGGTATTTTAATATTTAAGTCTTTTTTATAGGACTTTAGGCTATCTAACTGTTTTTTAATATGAATATCATACCTAGACTCAATAATGAGCTGTTCCAAAACGCTATCCTCAATATTTTTAATTTTTACGTAAGCCTTTTTTAGTTTTTTTGTATCAAGGCTTTCAAACCCTATTAATTCATAAAGTTTTCTTTTTTTTCCATCTTTTGATAATTTAATATTTATCTTTTCTGCTTCACTAGGCCCTAAAGATATGTCTGATATATAGCGTCTATATTTATCTATAGATTTTTTATAATTTTCAAAAAGTTTTTTTCTGTAATTCCTTAATAAGTTAAATTCTATAGCTTTATTAGAGAGCCTCAAATCTGCATTGTCGGCTCGCAAATAAAGTCTAAACTCTGCTCTAGAAGTAAACATCCTATAAGGTTCGGGCGCTCCCCTGGTTACTAAATCATCTACCATAACGCCTATATAGCTCTCTGCCCTACTCAACAAAAAAGTTTTTTTACTTAAATGTAAAACAGCATTTACACCAGCTAATAGACCTTGCCCTGCTGCCTCTTCATAACCTGTAGTTCCATTAATTTGCCCAGCAAAAAAAAGCCCACTATAAAATTTACTTTCTAAAGAATGCTTTAATGATCTAGGATCAATATGATCATATTCTATTGCATAACCTGGCTGAACAATTTTTGCTTTTTTAAGACCTTTTATTGACCTTAACATATTATTTTGGTCTTCCAGAGGTAAGCTAGTGGATATTCCATTAGGATATATTAAGTTGCTATTTAAACCCTCAGGCTCAAGCATTATTCTATGTTTTTCTTTATCATGAAACCTATGCACCTTATCTTCTATAGATGGACAGTATCTAGGGCCTCTTGAAGATATGGATCCATTAAAAATTGGGCTTTTCTGTAAAGAGTTTCTTATGTAAGCATGGGTTTCCTTATTTGTCCAAGTTACGTGGCAAGGAATCTGCTTATTGTATGTTTCAAAAGTTTCTGATGAAAAATAGCTTGGAGAAATATCCCCTAGATCTTTCATCAATAAAGAATAATCAATGGTATTTTTTAATATTCTTGGAGGCGTTCCAGTTTTTAATCTTGACATAGGAAGCTTTAGTGAATACAAAAAATTGCCTAGATCATTAGATGCTTTTTCATTTACCCTTCCTGCAGATATTTTTTTATCACCCATATGAATAACACCATTTAAAAAAGTTCCAGTAGTTAATACCACGGCGCCTGCATAAATTTTTTCCTTTTTTTCTAAAACTACTGCTTCTATTTTATTATTTTTTATAACTAATGAACTTACCATTTTAGAAACTACTTTAATATTGGTATAAGTTTTTAAATCTGAATTTATTGCTTTTTTATATAAAGCTCTGTCTGCCTGACACCTAGGACCTCTTACAGCAGGACCTTTACTACTATTTAAAACTTTGTACTGTATGCTTGCCTTATCAGCAGCTTGGGACATTGATCCTCCCATAGCATCTATTTCTTTTACAATATGCCCCTTACCTATTCCTCCTATAGCAGGATTACAGGACATTATTCCAATTTTTGAAGAGTCTGCCGTTAGCAGAGCTATTTCAGCCCCCATTCTTGCCGCAGCAGTTGCTGCCTCTACACCTGCGTGCCCACCTCCGATAACTATAATATCGTATATTTTTTTCATTTTTTTCTAAATACCCTACTACTTTTATATAAATTTATACGAGGAATTACAATATATAATGTTTCATGTGAAACATATCGACATTGAACAACGAACGCAATTATTTTTGAAGGAAAATTTTCTAAGTGTTTCACGTGAAACATTACTTTCCAATACAAAAGCTTGAAAATATGTCTCCTAAAACATCTTCTATATCAATTTTTCCTAATATTCTTTCTAAATTTCCAGAGGCTGCCCTTAAATATTCTGCTACTATCTCTTCATCCTTCTCCTCTACAGCTCTCTGTAAGTTTGCCAAAGCTTTTTTTAGGTCTCTTTTTTGTCTTTCGTTGGTAAAAAAGTAATCCCCTCTCTCTTCTTCTTTTGTCTCGTTTAAAATATGTTGGTGTATTTTTTTTAATAACCCTTTAATTCCTTTTCCTGTTTTTGCAGAAACAAAAAAAATATTTTCATTTTTTTGATATTTTAGACTTTTTTCTTTTTTCAGTTTATCTATTTTGTTTAAAACAACCCAATTTTTATTCTTAAAAAACCTTGTTTCTATTTTATTATTTATTTTTGAAATATCTGCTATTTTTAAAACTATATCTGCTTCTTTAATTGCTTTTTTTGCTTTTTTAATTCCTTCCTTTTCTACCAAATTTTTAGTTTCTCTTATACCTGCCGTGTCTAAAAGTATGACTAAGGATCCCCTTAAATTAATTTTTTTTTCTACAACATCTCTGGTTGTTCCTGGGATTTTAGTAACTATGGATTTTTGTTTTTTTATAATAGAATTAAATAGGCTAGACTTTCCTGAGTTAGGTGGTCCTGTTAGGGCTATTTTAGTTCCTGTTGTTATTAATTCGTATTTATTTCCTTTTTCAACTACTTTTGTTATATCTTTGGATATTTTTTTTATTTCAGTCCTTATATCTATTTTTTCTGGAACTCCATCTTCATCTGAAAAGTCTATGGCTGCCTCTATTTTAGATAAAGTGTTTATAATGTTATTTCTCCATAAATTTATTGGTATTGAGAGTCCTTTATTTAACTGCTGTAGATTAAGTTTTCTTTGTTTTTCTGTTTCCGCAAGTATTATTTCATTTATTGCCTCCGCTTGCACCAAATCTATTTTTCCATTAATTATTGCCCTTTTTGAAAACTCTCCTGCTTCTGCAAACCTCAGTCCTTTAATTCTTGAAAATGCTTCTGTAAAAGCTTGCATTGTTGCTATACCACCATGACATTGTACTTCAAAACAATCTTCTCCAGTAAAACTATTTGGTTTAGGCATCCAACATATTAAACATACGTCTAATAATTCGTTTGTAGCAGGATTAAAAACTTTCTTTAAAACTAGTTTTCTTGCCAAGGGTATTTTATTGCTTTTAATTAATTCCTTTAAAATATTTTTGCTTCTATTACCAGAAAATCTAAAAACTGATATGGCAGAAGTGCCATAAGCTGTTACTGGAGCAAATATTGTTTCGTGCATTTTAATTACTAATTAAAAGTTTTTTTGATAGTTTGTTTTCTTTTATATATTCTTCTATAATTAAGTCTATATCCTGTTTATTAGTAACTTTTAACCATATCCCTTCAGGGTATATTACCATAAGTGGTCCCTTCTTACATCTATTTAGACAACCAGCAGTATTTACCCTAATACCTTTAATCCCTGAAGCTTTAATTTTTTCTTTCATATAGCTTCTTAAGTAATTTACTTCCTCACCGCCACAAGAACGTTTGTTCTTGTCTTTTCTTTGATTTGTACAAAAAAAAATATGTTTTTTATAAAAGCTATTCATTGAAAAGTAATCTAGTAGTTTTAATCCTTTAATGAATTTATATCACTAATATTTGTATAAGGAAATAAAACATAAAAAAATAATATTATAATTTTTAAACACTCTCAGAAAGTGTATTGTTAGTTGATAAATAATATTAATTTTATATAATTCTTCAAATGAAGTCTAAAACTGTAATAGTTAAAAATCCTGGGCCTGCTGAAAATATGCTATGGGAAGATATAGATATTGCTTTCCCTACTATAGGACATGTAACAATAAAGCATTCATACGTTGGGCTTAATTATATAGATACCTATCACCGTTCTGGTCTTTACCCTCTTCCACTCCCAGCAACTATTGGTATGGAAGGAGCTGGAGAAGTTATTGAGGTAGGTAAAGAAAGCCAGTTGTTTAAAAAAGGAGACAAGGTGGTTTATGCATTAGGCCCTCCTGGTAGTTATTCTGATCTAAGAAATATACCCGAAAATAAATTAATTAAACTACCGGATTATGTAGATGAAAAAACTGCGGCGGCTATAATGTTAAAAGGAATGACAGTAGAATATTTAACAGAAAGAACTTTTCCAATAAACAATTCTCATTCTGTGCTTTTACATGCTGCAGCTGGTGGCGTTGGACAAATCGCTACCCAGTGGTTAAAAAGTAAGGGAGCAAAAGTTATAGGAACAGTAGGTAGTTTAGAAAAGGTAGAGCTAGCTAAAAATAATGGTTGTGATGAAGTTATTTTATATAAAGAAAAAAATTTCAAAGAGGCAGTATTAGATTACACTAATGGTGCTGGTGTAAACGTTGTCTATGATGGGGTAGGAAAAAATACAGCATTACAGAGCTTGGATTGTCTAGCTCCTTTGGGAATGCTTGTTGTCTTCGGGAACTCTTCAGGAAATGCCCCAGCTATAGATCCTTCCTTACTAGCAGCAAAAGGTAGTTTATTTTTAACAAGACCTACTTTAATGACATATAATGCAAAATGGCAGGATATGCAAAGTAGTGCAAATAGAGTCTTCAAGATGCTTCAGGAAAATATTATAAAATCTAATATCGGAGGTGAATACTTGTTGTCTGATATAGTAAAAATTCACGAGAATTTAGAAAATAGAAATACCAAAGGATCAATAGTTTTAAAAAACGATTATTGATTCATAGCATCAAAAAAGTCATTATTATTTTTCGAGGACTTAAGTTTTTCCAGTAAAAATTCCATAGCATCTGTTGTTCCCATAGGAGATAAAATTTTTCTTAAAACCCACATTTTAGATAAAACTCCTTTTTCTACCAAAAGCTCTTCTTTTCTAGTTCCGGATTTTGCAATGTCTATAGCCGGAAAAGTTCTCTTGTCGGCAAGTTTTCTATCTAAAACTATTTCAGCGTTTCCGGTACCTTTAAACTCCTCAAATATAACTTCGTCCATTCTAGAGCCGGTTTCTATTAATGCAGTTGCTATTATTGTAAGGCTCCCGCCCTCTTCAATATTTCTTGCAGCCCCAAAAAACCTTTTAGGCCTTTGTAAAGCATTTGCATCAACACCCCCCGTTAAAACTTTACCAGAAGATGGAACTACTGTATTGTAAGCCCTAGCTAATCTAGTAATAGAGTCCAACAATATCACAACATCTCTACCACTTTCCACCAACCTTTTTGCTTTTTGTATGACCATTTCAGCCACTTGCACGTGTCTACTAGCGGGCTCATCAAAAGTTGAGGACACTACCTCTCCTTTAACCGTCCTTTGCATATCTGTTACTTCTTCTGGCCTTTCATCTATCAATAAAACAATTAAATAAACTTCTTCATGGTTCTGCTCTATAGAGTGTGCTATGCTTTGCAGTAGCACTGTTTTTCCTGTTCTAGGGGGTGATACAATAAGTGCTCTTTGTCCTTTTCCAATAGGTGAGACCAATTCCATTATTCTTGGTGACATATTTTTCTTTTTTAATTCTGGATCGGAGGAGTCCATTTCTAAATTAATTCTTGATTCTGGGTACAAGGGTGTTAAGTTATCAAAATTACTTTTTACCCTAATTTTTTCGGGTTCTTCGAAATTTATCTTATTTACTTTTATAAGTGCAAAATATCTTTCACTATCTTTAGGTTGCCTTATTTCTCCTTCAACTGTATCTCCATTTCTTAGTCCAAACTTTCTAATTTGACTTGGGCTTACATAAATATCATCAGGGCCTGGTAAATAATTTGACTCTGGCGCTCTTAAAAACCCAAATCCATCTTGTAATATGTCTATAACTCCATCTCCATGAATAGAAGATCCTTTGTCTGCTACTGCCTTTAATATGCTGAACATTATGTCTTGTCTCCTCATATTAGCTGCATTTTCTATATTATGATCAGTAGCTAATTCTAATAATTCATGTGTCTTCTTTTTTTTGAGTTGTTGTAAATGCATGCTATAAGAAAGAAATAAAAAAGATATTTAAAATTATAATAAATTTATTTTAAAGTCAACAAACTTAAAACTTTACTAATAATAAAATTTTAATAATTATGATTATATGAAAGAAATTATCGAAAATAATGAACACCCTAAAATTAGCTTCGGCAAAACAGCAGTTTTGTTAATAAACCTTGGAACGCCTGATAGTTACAATTGGTGGGATATAAGAAACTATTTAAAAGAGTTTTTGAGCGATAGAAGGGTAATAGAGACAAATAAAATCTTATGGTTTTTTTTATTAAATTTTATAATTTTAAACTTTAGGCCTCATAAAACTGCGAAAAATTATAAAAAAATTTGGTTAAAAAAAGATAATATGTCCCCTTTAAAATTTTATACAAAACTACAAAGGGATAAGTTAAGAAAAATCTTAAAAAAAGAAAACGTCCTAATTGAATATGCAATGCGCTATGGGAGTCCTAGTATTAAAAATAAAATCTCATCCTTAAAGGAAAAAGGCTGTGAAAATATTGTAGTGCTTCCATTATATCCGCAGTATGCTTCTCCTACTACTGCCTCTGTTTGTGATGAAGTTTTTAGAGTTTTATTGGAAATGCGGTGGCAACCTAGCATTCAAATAGTTCCTCATTATGAGTCTAACCCTTTTTATATTGATGCACTGGTAAATAGTATAAAAGAAAAAATAGAAAAAATAACTTACAGCCCTGACTTAATAATAACATCTTACCATGGAATTCCAGAAAAGTATTTTTTAAAAGGCGACCCTTATCATTGTTATTGTTATAAAACTACAAGATTAATAGAAGAAAAAAGTAATTTTAAAATTCCGTTTTTAGTAACATTTCAATCTAGGTTTGGTCCACAAAAGTGGCTTTCTCCTTACACTGATAAAACTTTGGAAGAACTACCTTCTAAAGGTATAAAAAAAGTCCTTTTACTTTGCCCTGGATTTTCCTCCGATTGTATAGAAACCTTGGAAGAGATAAATATTGAAGCAAAGCAACTTTTTTTAAATAGCGGAGGGAAAAAGTTTGATTTTGTACCTTGTTTGAATGATAGGGAGGACCATATAGAATTACTATATCAATTAGTTTCAAAGTTTATATAATCGACAAATGTATTTGTTATTTAAATCTCTTCATATAATCTCTTTTGTTGCCTGGATGGCTGGATTGTTGTACCTGCCTAGGTTGTTTGTTTATCATTGTGAAGAAAAATATAATAGTAAATCTTATGAGAAATTCCTATTAATGGAAAAAAGACTTTTAAAATTTATAATGTTGCCTTCTATGGTGAGCACTTGGATATTTGGAGTTTCTCTTTATTTAATAAATCTAGATGCTCTAGCTTTCTCACTGTGGTTTTCTATTAAATTATTTTTGGTGATAATATTATCTGCATACCATGGATATCTTTCAATTTGTAGAAAAAAATTTATATCAAATTCAAATAGAAACTCTGCAAAATTCTATAAGATTATAAATGAAGTTCCAACAGTGATCTTGGTTTTAGTCGTATTCTTAGCTATTTTTAAACCTAGTCTTTAAAATTTTTTACTATGTCTATACATTGCTTTACGTTATCTACAGGTGTTCTGGGCAAAATCCCGTGTCCTAAATTGAAAATGAAACTTTTATCTTTCATGTCTTCCATTATGTTTAGAGTTGTTTTTATCATTTCATTACCTCCTACTAACAATTTAATAGGGTCCAAATTTCCTTGAAATACTATCTTAGCTGGTAAAATATCAATATATTTTTTCATTCTTACAGAGGAATTGAAACTTACTATATCAATATGGTCAAAGAAATCATTAAAATGGTAATTAATATTCTTTGAGAAATAGGATATAGGCGTTTTAGGATGTCTCTTTTTAAGTTCTTTACATATTTTCCTTATTGGAGAAATAGAGTATTTTTCTAAAGCATCATAATCTAAGACATTAGAGTGAGTATCAAATAGCTGCACTAAATCTGCACCACTTTCTATTTGGGAACTTAAGTGTTCAATTATAATATCACTTAGTACATTTATTACTCTATCCATAAATATTGTATCTTTATAAGCTAATTCTCTAATTACAGAAAGATCTTTAGTCATCTTACCCTCTATCAGATAGGCTGCTACTGTCCAGGGCGCCCCTGCGAATCCTATTAAAGGCTTTTTATGACTTAACATTATTTTCTTTACTTCTTTAACGCTTTCATAGACTGGATACAACTTTTGATAATCAATGTTTACTTTTTTTGAGTTAAAAATCTCAACTAAATTTTTATTATGCACTACAGGACCTTTAGTAGGAATAAATTCTACTTCTATTTTAAGGGCTTCTAATATTATTAAAATATCTGAAAATATTATACCTGCATCAAAATTAAACTTTTCTACTGGTAACATGGTTATTTCAGTAACAGCAGGTACACTCCTGCACATTTCAAAAAAACTTTTAAATTTTCCTTTAATTATATTATATTCTTTCATATACCTACCAGCTTGTCTCATCAACCAAATAGGATTATTAGAAAAGTCAAATAATTTTTTAATATTACTGTCCATAGTATAAATAAATATATATATATATATTAGTTGTTGTTGTAACGAATATAATTGTAAGGATAAAATATTATCAACATACTTATCAACATTATTTTTTTATACAATTTCTTTAAAATCAAATAAAAAAAGCTTATTTTAAATCAGTAAATTAAAGTTATACACAAACATTAATACTTTAACAAAAAAAAATAGATCTATGAATAAGTACATAATTTTCTTAATATATATAAAAAAATAAAAGTTTTTTTATTTATTAAAAAAATGTCCACAATTAATCAACATATTTATCTTATTTCAGACTCAACAGGGGAGACAGTATCAACTATTGCTAGATCCATTTATGCAAGATTTGAAAACATCAATTTCATAGAAAATAAATGGGCTCTAATAAGAACAGAAAAGCAGATAGATAATATCACGGAAGGTATAATAGGTAAGCCAGGAATAGTTTTATATACAATGATTAATTTAAAGCTAGAAAATTATTTAAAGATAAAATGTAATGAAATAAAAGTGAGTGCACATAATGTTCTAGATAATACTATAAATAAAATAAAGGAATTTTATGAGATTAACCCAGACGGAGGTCAAATTCCCGGCAAGCAACACTCTTTATCAGAAGATTATTTTGCTAGAATAGAATCTTTACAGTATGCCATAGCTAATGATGATGGTCAAAGAAACTTAAATTTGGAAAAGGCTGATATAATTTTTTTTGGAGTTTCTAGAACTTCTAAAACTCCAACATCAATTTATTTAGCAAATCAAGGATATAAAGTTGCCAATATACCATTTGTTTTAAATCAAAACTTAAACCTATCGGATATTAGCAAAAGAACTTTAGTGATTGGACTTTTTGCTAGCCCAGAAAGGCTACAACAAATAAGAACATCAAGGCTACAATCCCTAAAGGAAAATAGGTCTACTAACTACGTAGACATTGATGCATTGAAAAAAGAAATAGAAGAAGCAAAAAAGATATGTGCTAGAAATAAATGGTCTACTATAGATGTTACAAAAAAATCTATAGAAGAAATAGCAGCTACCGCACTAGAGTATTTAAAAATTTTCAAGAGTAAAAAATTATATAATGATGAGAAAAAAAAATAGAGTTTTAGGTATTTTAGGAAACCCTTTAAAACAATCGATGTCACCAATGGTACACAACTACTGGATTAAATTATATAATCTAGATAACTATTATTGCAAATTTCAATTAGAAAAAATAGATCAAATAAAAACGGCTATTAGAGCTCTCGATTTACAAGGATTAAATGTAACTATACCTTATAAAAAAAAAATTATAAAACATTTGGATAAAATTGATAAAACAGCTAAAAGACTTCAAGCAGTTAATACCATATTTAACAACAAAGGAGTTTTAGAAGGATATAATACAGATGTAACAGGTTTTCTTCTGGGATTGAAAAATATAAAAAAACTTAATAAAAAAAAACCAGCAATAGTATTAGGTGCTGGGGGTGCAGCAGAGTCAGTAGTTTATAGTTTGTATTTAACAGGATTCAAAAATATTTATATTACTAACAGAACAAAATACAAGGCTCAAATGATAGCTAGAAAATACAAAGAGGTACAAGCAGTAAAATGGATTGAATATGAATTGGTAAACAACGCTGGTCTCATAGTTAACACAACAAGCTTAGGAATGTTAGGATACCCAGCATTGCCTATTTCATTGGAAAGCGTAAAAAAAAGCACTAAAGTTTATGATATAGTTTATAATCCCCTAGAAACAAAACTTATAAAAGATGCGAGGAAACACAAACTAGAATATGTGACAGGCTTATCAATGTTTTTAGGGCAGGCACAAGAAAGTTTTAGAATTTGGTTTAATATTAAGCCCAGTTTGAGCAATTACCTAATATTTAAATTAAAAAAAGATATTAAAATGATATGATAATAATTGGTTTAACAGGATCTGTTGGTGCAGGTAAAACAGAGACTAGCAAATTTTTCAAGAGAAATAACGTTCCAGTTTTTGATAGCGACTATCAAGTAAAAAAGATTTATAAAAAAATAAGAGTAATAAAAAAAATAAAAACCGAGTTTCCAGAGGCATTTATAAATAATGTTCTTTTGAAGGAAAAGCTAGCAAAGATAGTTTTTAAAGACTCTAGGAAGTTAGAGGTCCTAGAAAAAATTATCTATGAATATCTAAAAATAAGCAGATATTTGTGGATACGAAAAAAATTTAGAGATAAAAATAAAGTAGTTGTTTTTGATGTTCCATTACTTTTTGAGAAAGACAGTGTTACTAAATATGATAAAATAATTCTGGTAACTTGCTCGGAAAAAATACAAAAACTTAGAGTTTTAAAAAGAAAGGGGTGGGATGAGAAAAGATTTGAACTAACAAAAAATAAACAACTCGAAGATAAAAAGAAAAAAAAATTAGCAGATATCATTATCAATACTGATAGAGGCAAAAGATATGTCTTTAATAGAATAAAAAATATATTGAAAAAATGTTTAGTAGCCAAAACTAGACCTAATAATAAAATAATATATAATTTCAAATTATGAAAAGAATTGCATTAGATATAGAAACAACGGGGCTAAATCCAACACAAGGACATAGAATAGTAGAAATAGGGTGTGTAGAACTAGAAAACAACTATCCTACAGGTAATTATTTTCAACAGTATATAAATCCAAATAGAAAAATGCCAGAAGAAGCGTTTAAAATTCATGGCCTAACTGATGAGTTTTTATTAGACAAACCAACATTCTTATTGGTGGCAGATAAATTTTTAGATTTTATTAAAGGATCAGAGTTAGTCATTCATAATGCTAAATTTGACCTAGGGTTTTTAAATTATGAATTAGAGCTTGCTTCTAAAAAACCCCTGCTAGAGTTTAAGGTTGTAGACACACTAGTGGAAGCTAGGAAGATTTTTCCGGGAGCAGCTAATAATCTAGACTCCTTATGCAGAAGGTACGATATTGATGTTGGAAAAAGGAAAAAACATGGAGCGTTACTAGACGCAGAACTACTTGCAGATGTTTTTCTTGAGATGAATGGAGGCAGACAACAAAATATGGGCCTAGAACCTAAAAAGAACAATGTTAAAGAAAAAGTGATGTTAAATAAAGAGTTTTTATATTCAAAAAAAATAATAATGCCTGATAGCAAAGAGATGCAAAGCCATGAAGAGATATTAAAAAGTCTTAAAAAAAATTACTGGTGAGTATTAATTTAACTTAAATTAAATAATTTATATTTACTTTATATCATAAAAAAATTATAGATATATAAGTAATTTTTATGAGAGGTTAATTCTGTATATTGATATTATTATATTTGCAATAATTGCTGGTGTGTTAGCAGCTAATCTCTATAGAGTTTTAGGAAAGAAAACTAACATTGAAAGCAAGGATGCTCAAGATGAAAAAGTGAAGTTTATAAATAAAAATTTAGAAAACTATGAAACTAAGCTAAATAGCATGGAAGAAGAATTAATGTATGCTGATAAAAGCTTTAGTACAGAGTCATTTTTAAGTGGAGCGGAAAAAGCTTTTAAAATTATTGTTTCTTCATATAAAGAAAAAAATATTGAGAGTGCTGAAAAGCTTCTTAGCCCAAAGGTTATGAAGGCTTTTCAAGAACAAACAGAAATGCAAAATGATATTCAATCTTTTAAAATTACCAAAGTAAAGTCGTCTATAATCGACATAGAAATTGTAAAGAAGCTAGCAAAGGTTAAAGTCAAATTCCTATCTACTCAAGAGAATATATATGAAAATAAAGATGAAACAATTAGTGTTAAAGATACTTGGACGTTTGAAAAAATTATAGGTAGCAATGATCCTACTTGGGTCTTATCTGAGGTAACGTCAGAGTGAAGCTAACTAGTCTAACTATCGGGCTCTTTTTTTTTTACCAGTTGTACCAATTTTCATCAAATTTCTCATAAAAATACAAACTTATTAAAATATTTAAGTAAAAATGAAAAAAACTTAAACAAAGCGCTTAAAATAATTTTCAGAGATTGTTTTGATTTTAAAAAAAAGGGCATGATTCACCCATATAAGAAAACATGTGATAAATATCAACCAACTGAATATGATAAATTTTTCATGGACCTAGAAAAAAACTTTGATTTTCAAGAAATTACTGGAACCAAACTTAATAATAGTAAAGGCTTGTTA
This sequence comes from Candidatus Pelagibacterales bacterium, assembly GCA_002732015.1. Taxonomy (GTDB): domain Bacteria; phylum Pseudomonadota; class Alphaproteobacteria; order TMED109; family TMED109; genus JAYYAX01. The sequence goes on along the minus strand of PCCU01000024.1, from coordinate 2,143 downwards.
ACAGGCTATTATGAACCTGCAATTAAGGCATATAGTTACCCTAAAAAAGGCTCGTACCCTATTTATAAAAATCCAAAAGAAATTTCTGATAAATTTAATCATCAAGTTTCTAGAAAAACTATAAATCAAGGATACCTTGAAAACTACAACTTAGAAATTGCTTGGGTGGAAAATGAAATAGAAGCTTTTTTTTTGCATATTCAAGGATCAGGCAGATTAATATTAGAGAACGATGAAATCATAAAGATAAGATATGCTGGAAGCAACAAAAAAAAGTATTCTTCCTTGGGAAGAATTCTAATTAATCGTGGTATTCTAAAAAAAGAGGAAGTAGATATGCATAAAATTAAGGAATGGTTATATAAAGATAGAAAACGTGCTAGAAAGTTTATGAATTTTAATGAAAGGTATATATTTTTTGAAGAATATTCCGGAGAAATTAAGGGTAGTGCAGGCGTAAATTTAGTACCAAATATTAGCATTGCGGTAGATAAAAGGTTTATTAAAAAAGGAGAAGCAATTATAATTCAAAGCATGTATGACATAAATGATATTTTTGTTGGAGTTGCTCATGATGAAGGCATTGCAATAAAAGGAAAAAGTAGAATTGATTTGTTTACGGGTTTTGGTCATAAATCTGAAAATAAGGCAGCGCTTTTAAAAAAAAAGATATTCACATGGAAAGTAATCCAAAAAAAATAGGAGAGTCTTATGAATAAAATTTTAGAGATAAATGACTTAAAAAGATTAGCAAAAAAAAAATTACCTAAAATGTTTTATGATTACATTGATACAGGATCTTATGCCGGAATAACATATGAAAGTAATGAAGAAGATTTTAAAAAAATAAAACTTAAACAAAGAGTTGGAATAAATATTAAAAACAGAGATTTAAGCACGTATATATTAGGAAAAAAATATGCCCTTCCTTTAGGACTTGCCCCAGCAGGAATGGGAGGAATGATGTACCCTAATGGTGAAATATTAGTTGCACAAGCTTGTAGTAACATGAATATTCCATATATTTTATCGACAATGAGTATTTGTTCTATTGAACAAGTAGCAGAAAATTCCAAAAACTCTTTTTGGTTTCAGCTTTATGTTATGAAAGATAAAGAGTTTGTAAAAAATATAATAAACAGAGCCAGAAATGCAAAATGTGGCGCTCTTGTAGTAACTATGGATCTTCCTTTATTGGCCCAAAGACATAATGATATACGAAACGGTCTATCAGCACCACCAAAATTAGGCTTAAATCAAATTTTTCAGTTAATAAAAAAGCCTGAATGGTGTTTAAAAATGATATTTGCTAAAAATAAAACCTTTGGAAATATACTAGGGCATGCAAAAGGAGTAGAAGACCTAGCTTCTATTGTATCTTGGACCAACGAGCAATTTGATCAAGAATTAACGTGGGACTATGTTAAATGGATTAAAAAATTATGGGGTGGCCCAATAATTATTAAAGGAATTTTAGATGTTGATGATGCAGTAAAAGCATCAAATATTGGGGCAGACGGAATTATAGTATCGAATCATGGCGGAAGACAACTAGATGGAACTACCTCAACTATTTTAGCACTAAATAATATCTCAAAAAAAGTAGGTTCTAATTTAGAAGTATATATAGACGGTGGCTTTAGATACGGAGCAGATTTAATTAAAGCAAAGGCATTAGGAGCTAATGCCATTTTTGTAGGAAGACCCTATTTATATGGATTAAGTGCGAAAGGTTCTGATGGAGTAAAAAAAATAATTGAAATATTTAGAAAAGAAGCAGACATTGCCTTAGCCCTTTGTGGTGAAACTAATATAAACAAACTTAGTAAGAAAAATATTTTATAATTATATATGGAAAGAAAATTATATAAAAAAGAATTAGAATTATGGAAAGAGGTGACTAAAGAAGATATAAAAATTAATAGATATATCCAAGAGGACGAGACAGAAACAAAAAATGATTTTATAAAAAAAAAATACGAAGTTTCCAAAAAACTTTTAAAGTCCAACAAGAAAAAAAATAGTTTTACTAAAAAAGAGGGAGGGGTATCAAGCAATAAGCTGCAAGTTAATAAAAGAATGAAAGCCAAATTTGAACGAGGGTTAATGAGACCAGAAGCTATTTTGGATCTTCATGGTTATA
>PCCU01000023.1 GCA_002732015.1 Candidatus Pelagibacterales bacterium | reverse complement strand
TTTTATACATATTTTTTAAATTAAAAAAGTTTTTCTTTACTATAGACAAATCAAAAACTAGAGCAGGAGACTCTGGATTTTTCTTATCTAACCACCGCAAGCATTTATTTGCCAATTTTTATAACTCCTCTTTTAATTTTTTTTAATATCTTTTTTTTTGGTTTTAAAGTTTTCAGAAGATATTCAGCAGAAGCCTCAGGATTAGTATCTCCGCACATAAAAATGTCAAATGCAATATAATCTCTTTCTGGCCATGTATGGACACTAATATGAGACTCAGCTAGCACTGCTACACCAGATATTCCCTGTTGTTTTCCAAACCTATGTAAATGAATATGAAGTAAAGTGGCTCCAGAGACTTTTATGGCATTTTTTAAAACTTTTTTTAAAGTTATTATAGAGTTATTAAATTCTACTCCCCAACAGTCTAATAAAAGATGCTGCCCTGCATACATCTTTTTTTTCTCTATAATAAAATGATCAGCAGATATATTTTTGCTGGGAATTGGTTTTTTTTGAGATAATAAACTCTCCTTTTCAAAATATTCCATAAGACAATCTCCTAATTATGGTAGGGCTGGAGAGACTCGAACTCTCAAGGATTAACTCCGGGGGATTTTGAATCCCCTGCGTCTACCAATTCCGCCACAGCCCCTTTTTTATAAAAAAATATTAAGATAATAATTAATAAACTTTTTTTAGAAATATACAATATTTTTTTGTCCTGTTAAAAGGTCAAATTTATTTCTAGTTATTATGTCTAAATAATGCCTTGATTTTTAATATTAGCTTACTTTAATATAGCATAGTGATAGTAAGGTTCTTCTGCTTAATTTATAGATTCAGTTTCTTTTGTTATATTGCAATATTTGAATACATGTAGGATTTAATTATAACTATTAATAAATTATGAAAAAATTAATTTTTGATTTAATAAACCAGACAATTAAAATAGCTGATAATAAAAAATCTCTAAATTTCTTAGCTTTATTTTCATTTTTAGAGTCTATAATTATACCCATTCCTCCAGATATTTTGTTAGTACCTATTACTTTAGCAAAAAGATACAAATGGTTTTTTTTAGGTATTTTTACTACCTGTTTTTCGGTTTTAGGAGGTATTTTAGGATATATAATAGGTTTGTTTTTTTGGGATTTGCTTGGAATAAAAATTGTTGATTTTTATAATGCACATCATCATATTGATTATATAAAAAATCTTTTTGATAAATACGGATGGGTAGTAATATTAATAGCTGGGGTTTCTCCAATTCCCTATAAAATATTTACAATAAGCAGTGGTATGCTGGGCTATAATTTTTTTATTTTTTTAATTTGTTCTTTAATTTCAAGAGGGTTAAGGTTTTTAAGTTTAACCTTTTTAGTGAATAAATATGGAGAAAAAAGTATTCAGATAGTAGAAAAACATTTTTTAAAATCTACAATAATACTTAGTTTCATTGTAGTAGTTATAGCTTTATTAATATTTTAGTCATGCCTTTAAGTTATAAAAATTTTTTTCACTTTAGTTTAATTATTACTTCGGTAATTGTAGCTTCATCTTTTTTTTTCGAATACTATTATAACTTAAAACCTTGCAAAATATGCTTAATACAAAGATACATATGGCTTCTTATTTTAATTTTCTCTTTTATTGCTGTATTTCAAATTATTAGTAAAAAAATTATCTCTTTAATAACTTTAATTTCCTTTTTTTCTTTGTCAGTAGTTGCACTTTATCATAGTGCTATTGAGTTTGGCTTAATTACTAATATATTTTCATGCACAACCTCTTCTGGATTGGAAGCAACCAGTATAGAAGAACTAAGTGAAATTATAATGAACACGGAAAATAATGATTGTGCTTTTCCTAAGTTTAATATTTATGGAATTACTCTCTCTAATTTAAGTTTTCTAGCTAGTTTTATACTTTTTCTGTTGAACTTGCAAGTTATAAAAAAAATATTATTTTATAATTATGAAGACTAGAAAAAAAATAGAAGAAATCATTCGCGTTGATCTAGCTGGAGAAAAAGGAGCAATAGGAATCTATAAAGGACAACTTGCAATTATTAAAAATAAGTCACTGTCTCTGGAAATTCGTAACATGTTGAAAAAAGAAGAAGAACACTATAGAAAATTTAGTGAACTACTTGTTAAATATAGAGTTAGGCCTACTATTTTAGACCCTATTTGGGAAAAAGGAGCATTTGGGCTCGGTTTGTTATCTGCTATTTTAGGAAAGAAAGCTACTATGGCTTGTACGGAAGCTGTTGAAGAAGTAATAATTGACCATTACGAAAATCAAGCAAAGTACCTTAAAGGAAAGGATAACTATTTAGAGAAAATAACCAAAAAGTTTGCTGATGATGAAAAAGATCATATGCTACAGGCAAAAAATTATGATACGGGCAGTGATGTTTTCCATAAAGTTTTTAAATTAAGTGTAAAATCTCTATCAAAATTTGCAATTAAACTATCTGAAAAAATTTAGTTTGTTGTGAAAGATTCTCCACATCCACAACGAGCTGTTTCATTGGGGTTTTCAAATGTAAACCCTCTTTTAAACTTTTCTTCCTTCCAATCAATAGTGGACCCTAATAAAAACATTACAGCACTAGGATCAATTATAAAGTTAATTCCTTGTTTTTTAATGACTTCATCTCCTTCTTTAATTTTTTCAGAAAGAGACACTTTATATGTCATACCTGAACATCCTCCTTTAGAAACACTAACACGAAGTCCAACCACACTTTTATTTTGATTTAAAAGTTCTTTTGCTCTGCTAACTGCATTATCAGTAATACTTACTAATGGATTATTTTTCATATTAAACCTAACTCTAATTTTGCTGCTTCTGTCATCTTATCTTGATCCCACGGTGGCTCCCAAGTTATCTGAACTTTAACTTCTCTAACACCGTTTACCAGCAACACTGTATCTGCTATTTTTTCTGGTATACTCTGAGCTTCTGGACAGTGAGGTGTTGTCAAAGTCATAGTTATATTCACATCGTTTTCTTTACTAATATCAATATCATATATTAAACCTAATTCATATACTGATACTGGAATTTCAGGATCATAAACTGTTTGTAAAGCATCTATAATTTTTATTTTTAAATTTTCTTTTTCACTACTCATATCATTAAAAGTACTTTTTTACATCATTTAAGTTTTCTAAAAAATAGTCCACATCATCAAAATCATTGTAAACTCCTATTGATGCTCTTAAAGTAGTATCTACCTTAAAGTATCTCATTGCAGGTTGTGCACAATGATGTCCTGCCCTTAATGCTATACCTCTTTTATCTAAAAGCAATGCCAAATCATGGGGATGTGCCCCTTTATATAAAAATGATATAATACTTATCCTTTCTTTAGGGTCTCCTATTAACTGAATATCGTTATCATTTTTTAACTTTTCCAATAAATAATTAGTAAGCCTGATGCTATGATTTTTAATTTTAGACATACCTATTTTTTGTACAAAATCTACGGCATGTCCTAATGAAATAGCCCCAACTATATTTGGTGTGCCTGCTTCAAACTTGTGTGGAAGAGGGGCATAAGTAGACTTTTCTATGGAAACAAAGTCAATCATTTCTCCTCCTGTCTGATATGGGTCTAAATCTTCTAAAATATTTTTTTTTCCGAATAAAACTCCAATGCCTGAAGGTCCATATAATTTGTGCCCGGAAAAAACATAAAAATCACAACCTAATTCTTGAAGATCTATTGGTATATGAGGCGCCGCCTGACATCCGTCTATAACAGTGATAATGTTATGTTTTTTTGCCTCATAGCANATATCTTTTATAGGNAATAACGAACCTANAGAATTTGTAATATGAGGAAGTGCTATTACTTTAGTATTTTTACTGATCATCNTTTTTACCTCANCTAAAGTAATGTCNCCACTATCACTCGGTTTTACTTCCGTGAGCTTTGCTTTTTTTTGTTCACATACTATTTGCCAAGGTATAATATTAGAATGATGTTCTAGTGTACTAATTAAAACTTCATCTCCTTCAGAAATAAATTTTTTCATTAGACAGTTGGCAACTAAATTAATACCTTCAGTGGCCCCTCTTGTAAATATTATTTCTTCTGTAAAGCTAGCGTTCAAAAAAGACTTTATTTTTTCTCTAGAACTCTCGTATGCATCAGTAGCTATCTGACTAAGATAATATATTCCTCTATGTACATTAGCGTATTTATTCTCATATACCAGTTTCATACTATCTATAACAACCTCAGGTTTTTGTGCACTTGCAGCCGAGTCTAAATATACTAAATTTTTTCCATTAACTTTAGTTTTGAAAATAGGAAATTGTTTTTTTATCTCCCCAAAGGACTCACACGTTTTAAGGATATCTAATTTCATTTATAAATCTTTCCCTATAAACATTTTTTCAACTTCATTTTTCAAGTTATCAGATAAATTATTATCACTAAAATTAAGTTCACTTATAAATGCTGAAACTAACATTTCTATAGCTTCTTTTTTTGAAAAACCTCGACTTTGCAAATAGAATACCTTATCTTTTTCTAATTCGCCAAATGAGGATCCATGGGAACATGAAACATCATCTTCAAAAATTTCTAGCTCTGGTTTAGAAAGAGCCTTAGCTTTATCATTTAATAATAAAGCTTTAGAAAAGAAATTGCCTGAACTATTCTTAGCGCCTTTCATTATTTTTATTTTTCCATTCAATGAAGTTTTTGAAGTATCAGCAGATATCATTCTCCAGTCTTGTTTGCTATCAGAACTAAATGCATTATGCGTTACTTTGCAGAATATATCGCTGTTTTCAATAAGCCTTGATAATAGCATTCCTTTGATGTCTACCTTAGAGTTTTCTCCATTTAAAAAAACTCTAATATCTTTCTTAGAATTTCCTTTGTTAATAGATGCAAATTCTAAAAGTGCTTCTTTTTCTAAATGAAAATTATATGAGGAAGTATTTAAATTCATAGATTGATTAAGACTAAAGTTTGACATTCTTACTTTTGAATTTTTTTCTAAGTAGACCTCATAAAAAACATTGGTCCAATTATTTTCTTCAATGTAAGATGTTAAGTCCAAAAAATTTACTTCCGAATTTTTATTTGCAACTAAGAGAATATATGGATTAATTATAGTTTCATTAGCTGAAATTTGATTGTAAAGGCAAATTTCATTACCAACTTTAGAGTCTGCAGCTACCTCTATAACTACCCCTTGATTAAGAAGAGAATTAAGCGACAATAAACTTGTAGTTTTATTATCAATTATTCCAGATATTCTATCTTCTGAATATTTCTTGCTATTACAATATATTTTATCGACTATAGTTTTATCTTTATTATAATACTCTTGGAGACTATGAATCTTTACTTTATCATCAGTATTAATTTCTGTTAGTTTTTTATCTAAAACTCCGTTGTTAAAAACTATTAAATTCTTGAATAAAATATTTTCTTTTTTTAAATTAGGACTATCTTGTGAAATTAATAGATTCCACTTTTGTTTAATAAAGGCATTTACATTAAAGTTTTTCCACTCCTCTGCATTGTTGTCAGGAAAAATATTATCTAATAACTCTTTGTTAAGAAGCTCGTTGCTTAACCAAGGCTTATTTAGTTCTTTTAAATTAGTTTTTTTTAATTTATTTAAATAATCATTTAATAGCATTTAAGAAAACTCCTTGTATCCCTTTTCTTCTAATATTTTTACTAAATCATGATCACCAGACTCAACTATTTTTCCTTTATTAAAAATATGAACCTCATCAGGGATTACGTGATCCAACAACCTTTGATAGTGTGTAATAATTAACATAGAATTTTTTTTGTTGCTGTATTCTGAGATACCTTTAGAAATAACTTTAAGAGAGTCAATATCAAGTCCCGAATCAATTTCATCTAAAACACATAATTTTGGTTTTAATAAAAGTAGTTGTAGAATTTCATTTTTCTTCTTTTCTCCTCCTGAAAAACCTTCATTCATGTCTCTTGAAAGAAAAGATTTATCAAGCCCCAGTTTGCTAGCAATCTGGTTTAATTCTTCTAAAAAAATTCTTGTGTTAACAGGTTCAATATTATTTTTTTTTCTAATAGAATTTATAGCTGTTCTTAAAAAAGATGAATTAGCTATTCCTGGAATTTCAACAGGATATTGAAACGCCATGAAAATTCCCATAGCAGCCCTCTCATCAGGATTAATCTTAAGAATATCAGTATCTTCAAATTTTATGCTACCTTCTTTTATATTATATCCTGGTTTACCAGATATTACATTAGAAAGCGTTGACTTTCCTGATCCATTGGGTCCCATTACAGCAACTTTTTTACCCTCACCGATTTCCAAGTCTAAGTTATTGATGATTAACTTATTTTCTACAGAAACAGATAAATTTGATATTTTTAACATTATCCGACTGCTCCCTCCAAGCTAAGTTCTAATAGTTTTTTTGCTTCAACGGCAAATTCCATTGGAAGGCTTTTAAATACTTCTCTACAAAATCCGTTAACAATCAATGCTGTTGCATCCTCTTCTGTAATACCTCTTTGCAAACAAAAAAATAATTGTTCTTCACTAATTTTTGAAGTAGATGCTTCATGTGCTACATCAGAAGATTTATTTCTAACATCTATGTAGGGGACTGTATGTGCTCCACAATCATTTCCTATTAAAAGTGAATCACACTGTGTAAAGTTTTTTGTATTATCTGCCTTTGGTAAAATACTTACTAATCCTCTATAAGTTTGTTGTCCTCTTCCAGCAGAAATTCCTTTAGAAACAATCCTTGAGGATGTATTTTTTCCTATATGTATCATTTTGGTTCCTGTATCTGCTTGCTGACAATTATGTGATAAAGCAACTGAATAAAACTCTCCCGAAGAGTGATCCCCTTTTAATATTACACTAGGATATTTCCAAGTGACAGCTGAGCCAGTTTCTACTTGAGTCCATGAAATTTTAGAATGTGCTTCTTGGCAAATACCTCTTTTAGTAACAAAATTATAAATTCCCCCCTTTCCATTCTTATCTCCAGGATACCAATTTTGCACTGTAGAATATTTAATTTCAGCATTCTCTAAAGCCACTAGCTCTACAACAGCAGCATGAAGTTGATTTTCATCTCTCATAGGCGCTGTACAACCTTCTAAATAAGAAACATATGAGTTTTTATCTGCTATTATTAGAGTTCTTTCAAATTGCCCTGTGTTTGCTGCATTAATTCTAAAATAAGTACTTAATTCCATAGGACACCTTACCCCCGGTGGAATGTAAACAAAAGAACCATCGCTAAAAACTGCTGAATTTAAAGTAGAAAAATAATTGTCGTTAACCGGAATAACTGTACCTAAATACTTTTTTACTAAATCAGGATGGTTTGCAACAGCTTCAGAGAATGAGCAGAAAATAATCCCTAGCTTACTCAATTCACTTTTAAAGGTGGTAGCCACAGATACACTATCAAATACGGCATCAACTGCTACTTTGTGACTGTTTTTAACTCCGGCCAAAAACTCTTGTTCCTTAAGAGGTATTCCTAATTTGTTATATGCTCTCAGTAACTCAGGGTCTACTTCTTCAAGTGACTTAGGCTTATCATCTTCTGATTTAGGGGCAGCATAATAATGAATATCTTGAAGGTCAATTTTATTATATTTTAGATTTGCCCAGGTAGGAAAATTATCTTTTCTTTTTTCAAGTGTATCAAATGCTTTCAATCTCCAGTTTAATAACCACTTAGGTTCATTTTTTTTTTTTGAAATAAACCTTACTATATTCTTATTTAACCCTTTAGGAGCTAAATCCTGTTCTATATTTGTAGTAAAGCCATACTTATATTTAGAAGCTTCTTCTACTAATTTTGTTGTCTCATCACTTGTTCTCATAATTAACCTACTATTTATACTGATATTAGTCTATGAAGGATCTACTTTGATCGGTAATATCATTAATTTTTATTTTATGTAAAGTAGCTTGCACAGAATTATTTACTTTACTCCAAACATTTTTAGTAATGCATGTACAATATAAGCTGCAATTTTTTTCTTCACTTATCTCTACACATTTAGTTAAAGCTACAGGACCTTCAATAGCTTCTATAATATCCTTTATTGATACTTCTTTTAGACTTTTTAATGGCCAATATCCTCCGTTTACCCCGCGTACTGGCTTTAATATTTTTGCCTTAACTAAAAGGGATAATATTTTATTTACTGTAGCTATACCTAAACCAGTTTTATTAGAAATACTCTTAGCAGTTAGTTTTTTATCTTGGAAACAGCAAAGTATTAATACAGAATAATCCGCTAATCTCGTAATTTTTAACATGAAAGTAATATATACTAATTTGGTAAAGTATCAAGCTTTCAGGATAAAAATTTATGTATAGAGTCAGCTGCATCTCTTCCTTCTTTAATAGCCCAGACTACTAATGATTGTCCTCTTCTTGAGTCTCCTGCAGCAAATACCTTCTTATCTGAGGTTAAATAGTTTTTTTGAGACGCAGATATATTACCTTTATCATCAAGCTTTAGTTTTAATTCTTGTATTGGTCCTTTTTTTAAAGGATGTACAAATCCCATAGCTAAAAGCACTAAGTCAGCTTTAATTTTAAAGTCACTATTTTTTATTTCCTTAAAATTTTTATCAATTTTAATACAATTAAGACCTGTCACCTTATTAGATTTAACTTCAAATGATTTAGTAAGAACGGACCAATCTCTTTTTACTCCTTCTTGCTGAGAAGATGACGTTCTTAATTTTAAAGGCCAGTTTGGCCAAGTTAATTCTTTATTTTCATTCTTTGGAGGCATCGGCATAATCTCTATTTGTTTTACGCTTTTTGCTCCTTGCCTAATTGAAGTACCTATACAATCCGAACCTGTATCTCCTCCTCCGATAACTACAACATTCTTATTTTTAGCTGAAATTTTCAACTCTTCTGTATTTATTTCCCCAGAAACTATCTTATTTTGCATAGGCAAAAAATCCATTGCAAAATGAACACCACTAGCTTCTCTTCCAGGAATATTTAAATCTCTAGCATGCTCAGACCCTGAACAGATTAAAACTGCATCATGATCTTTTTTAAGTTTACTAACGCTTAAATCTTTTCCTATGTCTACAGAAGTTTTAAATACAACACCTTCTTTTTTCATTTGCTCAACACGTCTATCAATTAGATATTTTTCCATTTTAAAGTCAGGGATTCCATACCTCAATAACCCCCCTATAAGCTTATTTTTCTCAAATACGACTACACTGTAACCCTTCCTAGCCAATTGCTGTGCAGCTGCCATACCTGCTGGGCCAGATCCAATTACAGCAACAGATTTAGAAAGCTTTTTTAATGGCTTTTGTGGCTTTACAAGACCTAACTTCCAACCTTTATCTATTATTGCACATTCAATCGTTTTAATTGTAACTGGGCTATCCTCTATATTTAGTGTACACGCTGCTTCACATGGAGCCGGGCAAATTCTTCCTGTAAACTCAGGAAAATTATTTGTAGAATGTAATGTCTTTAATGCATTCTCAATATCATCATTATAAACCATGTCATTCCAATCAGGTATAATATTATTTACAGGACATCCAGAGTGACAGTAAGGAATTCCACAGTCCATACATCTAGAAGCCTGAACTTTTAAATCTTTATCACTCAGTGGAATTAAAAATTCTTTGAAATTTTTAATTCTATTTTTTACAGAAAAGTAATCCCTCTCTTTTCTTTCATGGTCTAAAAAACCTGTAACCTTACCCACTTTCTACTCTCCTAGTTTTTTTAAATTATAATTTTTTTTATTCATATTTTCTAAAGCTATTTTGTAGTCTTTTGGAAATACTACAGTAAAATTTTCTTTTTCTTTATCCCAATTGTTTAATAACGTTTTAGCTAAAGAACTTCTGGTAAATTTAAAATGATTTTTTAACAAAAAGTGAATTCTATCTTCATGAAAACCCAACATATTATTTTTCAAAAAATCAAAGGTATATTTTCTATTATTATTATTTGATTTCTTTACTTTTGACAAGTCTATTAAACTTAAGTTACATTGCTTTTCAAAAGTGTTATCTTTATCATAGATATAAGCAATTCCTCCAGACATACCTGCTCCAAAATTTTTTCCTGTTTTCCCCAAACACAAAACTACTCCTCCTGTCATGTACTCACAACCATGGTCTCCTAAACCTTCTACTACTGCCCAAGCTCCGGAATTTCTTACTGCAAACCTTTCACCACCTATACCCCTAAAATAACACTGCCCAGCGATAGCACCATATAATACAGTATTTCCTATAATTATACTATCTTCAGGTATTATCTTAGAGTCTTCTGTGGGAAATATATTAATTTGTCCACCACATAAACCTTTTCCAACATAGTCATTAGCTTCACCGGCAAGATTAAAGGTTATACCATAACTACTAAAAGCTGCAA